>JBEKNG010000475.1:0-5120 GCA_049523075.1 Paraburkholderia sp. | reverse complement strand
CGCAGGCGATCATCGACGCAGCGCTCTCGGACACGCCGCCGCTGCGCCTGCTGCTCGGCAAGACCGCGCTCGAATTGGCCCGCAAGAAGCTCGATCTCCTGCGCAAGGATTTCGACACGTGGGAAGCGACGACCGTGGGCGCGGACTTCCCCGAAGCGACGAAGTAACGCCAGTTGGGCTCAGATCAACCCGAGCGTCGACGCTTTCAGCGTGGCGGCGGCCCGGGTTGAGCATTCGAGCTTGCGGAACACGCTTTCCACATGCGTACGTACCGTACTAGGACTCATCAGCAGGGCGCGGGCAACTTCCTTGTTGCTCGCGCCGAGACTGATGTGCCGCAGCACTTCAGTCTCACGCGGCGAGAGCAGCGAGGCGCGGGCCGGTCGGTTTCGATCGACCGCGGGCTCGTGACCCTCTTTCTCGAAGGACAGCAACGCGCCCACCGAGTCGGCGTCGAAACGCCCCGCGCTCACTTCTTCGCCGAGTACGGCGGCAGCCTGGTCGGCAGACAATTCGGCCCGCCACGGACGCGGCGAGCGTAACGCCACCCAGCACGCCGCCGCAGCCAGTACGCGAGCTTCCTGTCCGATCGCTGTGCCCGCCGCGCCGCGGAAATAACCGGAACCATCGAGTCTCTCATAGGCCTGCGAGGCAATCTCCGTCTCCCGGGCGAGCGCACCAATCTGCTTGCCTGCGCGCGCGGTCCAATACGGCACGAGCCGCACTTTTTCCCACGCAGCGGGCGACAGGCGCCCTGGCGTGTTCCAGATCGCATTCGACACCGCCATTCGTCCCATACCGTGAATCAGACCCGCCAGATAGGTGCGTTGACGCATCTCAGCGTCGAACCCGAGGCGCGTGCTGCAGCCTGCCGCGGCCTCGGCCACGCGCCGCGAATAGCCGGCCATCCACGGTAGCTTCAGATCGATCACGTCCGCGATGATCTCGGGCGCGGTGGACTGTTGCATCGGCAGCGCATCCAGCGGCGCGTCGCGGCCTGCCGCGGTTTGCTGGTCGAGTTCGGCGAGCCACGTAGCGGCCCGCTCACAGGCAATGCGCGACAGCGCCTCCGGGTATTGATGGCCGGCCTTTTGCACGATCAGCTTTCGCGCACCCTCCAGCCCGTAGACGCGGCTGAGAATCTCCAGATCGCTCGCGAGCGCGACCATAAACACGGCTTGCGGCACCCGCGCGCCATCGAGCCGCTCGGGCAAGCCGCCGCCGTCCCAGGTTTCGAAGATGTGCCGCAAAGCCGTCTGCGTCATGTCTTCGAGACCGAGCATGTGGGCGATTTCCCCCGACACCTCGCAGTGAATCTGCGCGAGCGGCTGGATCGCCGCCTCGACGCGCCCCTCGGCTTCGGCTGCGCCGCCCCAGCCTGGCCGCATGGCGAGCATCGCTTCGCGGCCGCCGATATCGTCGCCAAGCCACTCGGAAAATCCCGCCGCGTTGGCCGTGCAGCCCGACCAGCGCAACAGCGACACTTCCTGGACGACGCAACATTGCGCGTCATCGTGGCCGGCCTCAACAGCAAGCCGTGCGGCCAGCCAGCCGGTGCGCAGCGAATGATCCGTCGGCTGGCCCATGCTGAGGTCGCCAATGAACGCCAGCGCCTTGACGGCATCGAGCGCACGGATGGTTGAAACGTCTGCCATAGATGTCGACCTGTGTGAGTTCGATCCGAACGTTCGCGCGGACACCATGAACCGGCCCTCGGTCATTCGACCGATACAGCGAACCGCCGGATCAGCGCATCCTTCACTCCGTTCTGACCCACTTCCCTACGAGGACCAATATTATGAATACCCTGCTCAAAAAGTGCCTGGCCGCCACGGTAATGTTCGGCAGCCTTCTCGCGATCAGCTCGCTGACCCCCGCCGGCGCCGCCGCTCCGTCCGACGATCTCAAAGGCAAGAATGTCGTGCTGGTGCACGGCGCTTTCGCCGATGGCTCAAGCTGGAACAAGGTGATTCCGCTTCTGGAGGCAAAAGGCCTGCACGTCGTGGCGGTGCAAAATCCGCTCAATTCGCTCGACGGTGACGTCGCCGCCACGCGCCGCGTGATCGAACAGCAGAACGGCCCTGTAATTCTGGTCGGCCATTCGTGGGCCGGCGCCGTGATCACGCAAGCCGGCAACGACGACAAGGTCAAGGCACTCGTCTACGTCGCGGCCTTCGCGCCGCAAAAAGACCAGTCGATCAACGACATCCTTAAGGGCAAACCGGCACCGGTGTGGGCGTCCGCGCTGCAAAAGGACTCGGCAGGCTATCTGACGCTCTCGACCGACGCCATCATCCACGACTTCGCGCAGGATCTGCCGGTTGCGCAGGCGCGTCTGGTTGCTGCAACGCAAGGCCCCTGGTTCGCCGGCTGTACTGACGACAAGGTGACGCAAGCGGCGTGGCAAAGCAAGCCGTCGTGGTTCGTGGTGACGGAGAAGGATCGCATGATTCCGCCGCAACTGCAGGATGCAATGGCGCAGCAGATTGGTGCGACCGAGGTGAAGGTGAATGCTAGCCACGTGGCGATGCTCTCGAAGCCGACCGAAGTAGCCGCGGCGATCATCGATGCGGCGCGCTCGGTCAAGTAAGGCGTCAAGTAGCAACGTCAAACGAGGAACGACCGACAGGCATGAAACCAGCGGAGCCGAACAGGCGCGCTGAATAAGAGGCGGCGCCGGGGAACCCCTGGCGCCGCTTTTCTGCGTCTGAGCGTGACGACCGAAGCGGCGAACTAGCCCCATGGGAGCCGCGCGCGGCTCGATCGAGCCGCGAAGCCGCTACGCGACTGTCGAAGCGTGGTCAGATCACCAGCCGAGAAATCTTCGAGCCTTCCAACGATACGCCGGCCATCAGCCCTTCGTTGGTCAACACGAAGGCCTGTATCGGGCTCGTTGCGGTTGAGGTATCGATATTGCCGTTCGCGCCCACCTTGAGTACCGCGACGGTTGCATCGCCGCCTGCGGCCCAGCCCTGGCTTTCGCGGAATTTGTTGAGCGCGTCCTGAGTCATGAACAGCAACACAATCGCCTTGGATTGTGCACCGATCTGCAGCCCGAACGATCCGGCAGCAATGCTGTAATACCCCGAGGTCCGTCCTGCTACGCGCAGCGCACCTTGACCGTACTGACCGCCCACCCAGAAGCCGGCCGCGATAACTGAGGGGAACACCAGCACGCCCTGGGCCTTCGCGACAAGCTCGTGCGAGCCATGCACGGTGTCAAAAAGACGGGAGAGCGTCGAGTCGACCCCAGCATTGATGGTCTGACGCTTGCCCGCATCTTGCGACGCTCCGGTGTCGGATGACGGCGGAGTCGTCGTACAGCCAGCCAACGCAAAACCACTAGCAGCGAGAGCGGCCGTACTCGATAGGATGAATTGTCGGCGACGCATGGTTGATTCCTTTTCTTGTGTGGATGAAATGGTTAAAGCGATCAGTCGATACAACGGTTGCCGGCAGCGAAGCCCGAGCCTCGGGCACCCAATCAGCCGAGCGTTTTCCTGATCCGCGCCTTCGCCTTGCCGAAGGATTGACGGATTCCGCCGGCTGCCTGCTGCAAACCGCCTTTGAGCTCCTGCGATCTGTTGCGGGTTGCCTTACCGACTGCTTCATTCAGCTTGCCTTTGGCCTTTAGCGCTACGCCTTTGACTTGGTCTTGGTTCATGCGACCTCCTTGAATGATGAGCCAGCCTTTCACGGCTGCCCTCTGCGTTGCAAAATGCGGGCCAGGTCGAAAGACGCACGGGTTACGGGCGCAACCATGCAACAGGCGCGGCAGCGGAGCCCGAAAGGCGAGCAATGAGGGAAATGAGGAGGCGCATGGCGGAACGCCGATCGGTCACGCCACCAGGCAAAAACGACATCCACCTGGTATGTCTTACGCGTGCGCGGGCAAGTCAACCCTTATGACGGCACGCTATCGACACGCCTAACGAGGCAGGTGCTGCCCCTTTTGGCGTTTTCTTGATTACCGAATGTTACGCGCGCATGCGGCTAACGCGCTGGCCGAGCGCCTGGGTCCGCGGTTTTTCCCGTTCTGTACCAGAAGCGCTAGCACGCCACCGAATGCAAGCGTCGCCACATAGCCAGCTGCACGCACGACGTCATGGCGATCCTAGCTACCGAAGTACACCGAGCAAAAACTGACCGGACCGACGCATGCCGCGCCATCCGATGTTCCCCTGACCGGAGCACGGGTGCCGCTCTCGCTGGAGCCCGACAGACCCGCGCCCATGCCGGTCTGTTCGACGGCGGCGCCGGCGGCACTGTCCGCGACGGGCTCGCTATCCTGAGCAGCGACTTTTGCTTCGGCCGCTTGAATGTCCGCGGGATAGTTCGCGTCGTCGGAGGCCGACGGCCTATAACCGGCTTGCTCAAGACGCACGAGGTCGCCGTACACCTGGGCGCGCGTGACGGGCGTCGTGGTGGATTGGGCAAAGGCATTCGAGAAAACGCTCGTGGAGGCGAGTACGGCAACTGACATGGTGATCATGGCAAGTTTTTTCATTTTAGACTCCTGACTGGTTGGGGTTCGGTGATGCACTCATCAAGGTGAACATCAAGACTACATCGGGCATTCCATGGTTCTACAAAACAAAATCAGGAACTAGCAAATCTCCGACATTTATTTCGCACTACTACTCGATGATTCCACGCCAACGATCTTGCTGGCGTTTGCCGAGGAAGCCATCGCCTGTTGCTTCAGACGCGCCACCTGTTGCGAGAAAATCGGGTTCACATCCGGATACGAGGAATCGGTTACATAGTCGAGGCCGTTTTGCTGGGCCTCGATCAACTCCTGATACACCTGTGCACGTGTCTTCCCTTCAGCGAAGGCGCTTGACGATGCGAGTACAGCGACAGACAACGCGGCAAATACGATCTTCTTCATGGTGAACTCCTGTGAATTTGAGTCAGCCTACGTTTGGGAGAACCCGACTTGCCCGGCTTTTATTCCCGGCAAATCGAAAAAGTCGCGGACCGGGTCGCTGAATTGCAGCCCGCGCGTAAACCTCGACAGAGCGGGAATAAACCGGACGGCGGTCGTATCGGTACCTACGCACAGGACTATCTTTGCCTGGCGTTTTCATCTGAAGAAATACTGCCCAAAGCGGAACTGC
>JBEKNG010000474.1:0-5145 GCA_049523075.1 Paraburkholderia sp. | reverse complement strand
GGCGGCGCGACCAACGTCGTTTCGCTGGATGCCGTGGCATCGACCCGTCTGCGTGTCGTGGTGAGCGATCCGACCGCGGTGGATCGTCAGCGTCTCGCTTCGCTCGACGTAGCTTGGGTTTCGCCGGATACGTTCCACATCGTCGTCGGTGAGGCTGCACAGCGTTACGCGCAGCAGTTGTCGGCGCGTCTGCCGGCTGCCGGTGCAACGGGTGCGATTGCGCCGCAACCGGCGTGATATCGGTGAAACTGGGACGGCATTGAGCGTCCCCGTGTATCGGTGAAGCTGCACAAGAAAGAGCGGCGCCTTTTGGGCGCCGCTCTTTCGTTTACCGCTCGCAATGTGCGAGCCGCCAGGATAAGGCGCTCATAAGGACGGTCAATCGGCCCGACGCTTCACTACCGCCTCCACGGGACGATGCGATTCAAGCCACATCACATTGATGATGCCAAACGAGAGTGCCACGCCAACGCCGAGAATCCAGCTGAAATACCACATGATGTGCTCCTGTGAGTTCGGGTTCGGTTAAGTGTGCAAGAGGTGAGAGGTGAGAGCTACGCAACGATGGCCGCGGGGGCCTCAATACATCGAATGGCTATTTTCTTCGAGTGCCGCTGCCGTGACCTTGCCGCGCATCACGCGATACACCCAACTCGTGTAGATCAGGATGATCGGCAAGAAGACGATCACGGCGATCAGCATGATCTGCAGCGTCATCTGGCTCGAAGTCGAGTCCCACACCGTGAGGCTGCTGCGGCCGTCGAGCGACGACGGCATGATGAACGGGAACATCGAGAAGCCCGCCGTCAGGATCACGCCGATGATCATGAGCCCGGTCGTCATGAACGCGCTCTTTTCAAAGCGCGAACTGGCGAGCACCAACGCCAGCACGCCGCCCACCACACCGACCACCGGCGCCGCGACCATCCACGGGTACGTGGAGTAGTTGGTGAGCCACAAACCGGGTGCGCCGATCACGTTCTTCAGCAGCGGATTGGCGACCGTATCGAACGGCGCAGCGTCGACGATCTGATAGCCGCCGATCATCGTGGCGACCAGCGCGCCGGCGATGAGGAACAACGCGACTCCCGCGAGCGACGCAATGCGCAACGCTATCGAAGCGCGCCGTGCAATCACGCCGTCGGTCTTCATCTTCACGAAGGCGGCGCCGTGCGCGGCCAGCATCGACACGCTGACGAGCCCGCACAACACCGCAAACGGATTGAGCAGTGCGAAGAAACTGCCGTGGTAGGTGACACGCAGGTCGGTATCGAACGAGAAAGGCACGCCTTGCAGCAGGTTGCCGAACGCGACGCCAATCACCAGCGTCGGCACGAAACCGCCTATGAACAGCGCCCAGTCCCACGCCGTGCGCCAGCGCGGATCATCGCGCTTGCCGCGGTAGTCGAAGCCTACCGGCCGGAAGAATAGCGAGAACAGCACCAGCAGCATCGCGAAATAGAAGCCCGAGAACGACGCCGCGTAGACGAGCGGCCAGGCGGCGAACATCGCGCCACCCGCGGTGATGAACCAGACCTGGTTGCCTTCCCATGTTGCGCCGACCGTGTTGATGACGATGCGCCGCTCCGAGTCGGTCTTCGCGATGAATGGCAGCAGAATGGCCGCGCCCATGTCGAAACCGTCGGTGAGGGCGAAACCGATCAGCAACACGCCGATCATGACCCACCAGATTACTTTGAGGGTTGCGTAATCCATGATGATTTTTCCCCTTTTACACGGCTTGTACAGCTTGCGCAGTCTGGCGGCGGGTCACGCGGCCGTCGTGCTCAACGGCTTGGACGGCTGACCCGGCGGCGGCGATTCGTGGTGGTAACGTCCCGTATGCAGTGACGACGGGCCGAGGCGTGCGTACTTGAACATCAGCGTGATCTCGATCAGGAAGAGGGCCGTGTAGAACACCACGAAGCCGCCAATGCTCAGATACAGGTCGGTAGCCGTCAGGCTCGAGGCAGACAACGCGGTGGGCAGGATGCCGGCAATGGTCCACGGCTGACGCCCCACTTCAGCTACCACCCAGCCGAATTCCGCCGCGAGCCACGGCAACGGAATCGCCCACACTGCCCAGCGCAGGAACCAACGGCGCTTGTCGAGCAGCAGCGAGCGTTGCGCGCAGAACCAGAACGCGAGCACGAAGGTTGCGAGGAACAGGATGCCGAGGCCCACCATGATCCGGAACGAAAAGAACACCGGTAACACAGGCGGGATGGTCTTCTTCGCCGCCTGGGCGATCTGGTCCGGTGTCGCGTCGGTGACGTTGGCGGTGAACTGCTTGAGCATCAGGGCATAGCCGAGATTGTCCCGGTGCAGTGCGAAGGCCGTCCTGGCGTCATCGGTGGCGTTACCTTGCTTGAGCTGCTGCAGCGCGCCATACGCGATCATGCCGTCCTTGATACGAATTTCGTTTTGCGCGATCAGATCCTTCAGGCCCAGCACCGGTTCATCGAGCGAACGCGTCGCAATGATGCCGAGTGCGTAGGGAACCCGGATCGCGTAGTCAGTCCTTTCTTCCTTCTGGTTCGGAATGCCGAAGATCGTGAACGGGGCGGGTGCCGGCGCGGTTTCCCATTCCGATTCGATGGCAGCGAGTTTGACCTGCTGGACTTCGCCGGTCCGGTAGCCCGATTCGTCACCGAGCACGATCACGCAGACCGTCGACGCCAGGCCGAAACCTGCCGCAATCGCGAACGAGCGCAGCGCGAATTCGGTGTCGCGGCGCTTGAGCAGATACCACGACGAGATGCCGAGCATGAACATCGACGCCGTCACGTAGCCGGCCGACACCGTATGCACAAACTTCACTTGCGCAACCGGGTTGAACAGCACGGCGAAGATGCTCGACAGTTCCATCCGCATGGTTTCGTAGTTGAACTCGGCGCCGACCGGGTTGTTCATCCAGCCATTGGCCACCAGAATCCACAACGCGGACAGGTTCGAGCCCAACGCAACGAGAAAGGTGACGAGCAGATGCTGCACCCTCGACAGACGGTTCCAGCCAAAGAAAAACAGCCCGACGAAAGTCGATTCGAGGAAGAACGCCATCAACCCTTCGACGGCGAGCGGCACGCCGAAAATATCGCCGACGTAATGCGAGTAGTACGACCAGTTGGTACCGAACTGGAACTCCAGTGTGAGGCCGGTCGTGACGCCCATGGCGAAGTTGATGCCGAACAGCTTGCCCCAGAACTGCGTCATGTCCTTATAGATCTGCTTGCCGGTCATCACGTAGACGGATTCCATGATGACGAGCAACCACGACAGGCCAAGCGTAAGGGGTACGAAAAGAAAGTGATACAGCGCTGTCACGGCAAACTGGAGACGCGAAAGATCGACGACATCGCTAACGGCCATGTTGATCACCTTGGGACGGATGCGAGGCAGGCACCGAAAGCAGTGCTTGCGCGACGAGTGCAGGCGGCATGGACATGTTTTCCGCCATAGGATGGTTGAAGAATGCGTGCTTGATCATCATCAGTAGTGCAAATTTGACAACAAGCACGATGGCAATATCTCGCGCGAAGGTCGGGCCGCGCATCCAGCCAGCGAGTCGCGCGCGCAGGGTGGGGCGAGGTGGAGTCCTGTCGTTCAGCGTTATGGTCATGATCGGTCGACGGACGACTTCACACCGGTTTACCCGGTCGGATTCAAGCCACTCAGGCGACCTGGGCGGCTTGGCGAGTACATAACGATATTAGGATAGGGGCTGGCAGCGAGGAAGTTCGCGACTGTGGCATTGGGTCGCGGAAGGGTGCCGTCCAACTCAGTAATACAAGCAAGCTTGCGATACGTCAAGGAAACGGGGTGCGGTTTCCCAAAGCGGAGAAGAAAAAGCCCTGCCGTCGTACGAGGGCAGGGCTAGTCTCTGACAGGGCACCGAACGGTGCCGTGTGTGCGTTACGCGTACTCGTTCAGTGCACTGCGCATTTTCTTCATGGCGCTCGCTTCGATCTGGCGAATCCGCTCGGCCGACACGCCGAATTCGTCGGCGAGATCGTGCAGCGTCGAACCGCCCGAGCCATCATCTTCGACATGCAGCCAGCGGGCTTCGATAATGCGGCGGCTGCGTGCATCCAGCGATTCGAGCGCGCTGGCGATACCGTCGCTTTGCAGCTTGTCGCGCTGACGCGCGGCGAGCACCGCCGTCGGTTCGCTATGCGAATCGGCCAGGTAGGCAATCGGCGCGTACGATTCCTCACCGTCCTCGACCTGGCCTTCCAGCGCGATGTCGCCGCCGGACAGACGCGTTTCCATCTCGGCCACTTCTTCGCGCTTGACGTTCAGTTCCTGGGCGAGACCTTCGATCTCGTCCGGCGTGAACGCGCCCAAGCCCTGCTTGTGGCTGCGCAGGTTGAAGAACAGCTTGCGTTGCGCCTTGGTGGTGGCGACCTTCACCATGCGCCAGTTGCGCAGGATGTATTCATGAATCTCGGCCTTGATCCAGTGCATGGCGTACGACACAAGACGTACGTTCTGCTCCGGGTCGAAGCGCTTCACGGCCTTCATCAGGCCGATATTGCCTTCCTGGATCAGGTCGGCATGCGGCAGGCCGTAGCCCAGATAATTACGCGCAATCGAAACCACCAGCCGCAGGTGCGACAGGACAAGGCGGCGCGCAGACTCCAGATTGGCCTGGTCGCGGAATTCAGTGGCGAACTGGCGTTCTTCCGCCGGCGTCAGCATCGGAATCCGGTTCACGGCCTGGATGTAGGCGTCGATATTGCCCAGTTGACCGGGCAGCAGCGAAGAATGCGAGAGCGCCAGTGCACCTGCCGAAGCGGCCTTAGCCGACGACGGGCTTAGAGTACTCGGAAGGGTCATTGCGTTGCTCACGTAGAAAACTCCTTGCAATCAGCAAATAGCTTAGTCGGACTTCGACTCCAGCGTGGATGTTAGCACTCTGAATATCCGAGTGCTAATACTTAGAGTGCGTGGGGGTATCCTGGTTCCCGGTTGGCTATTGAAATTTACTTTTCAATAGCATTATACGCCTTCTGCAACTTCCCGGGGATGAGCGTAGGATTTGCCGTAAATGCGCATCTGTCTGTGCGGAATCACCGGTTTTGCCCCTGTTGGGGCAGCAATCTGGCGCTTTGCCGCTTTCGTCTTATGATTTATTACTCTTGTGAC
>JBEKNG010000473.1:0-5147 GCA_049523075.1 Paraburkholderia sp. | reverse complement strand
ACATCGAGCGCAGGAATTCGCGGGTGCGTGCTTGCTGGGGTGCTGCAAAAAACGCCGCTGGCTCGCCCTCCTCGACGATACGTCCATCCGCCATAAACACAATGCGATCGGACACTTCACGGGCAAAACCCATTTCATGCGTGACAACGACCATCGTCATGCCTTCATCGGCAAGCGTACGCACGACGCGCAACACCTCGCCGACCAATTCCGGATCGAGGGCCGACGTCACCTCATCGAAAAGCATGACTTCTGGCTGCATGGCAAGCGCACGCGCGATGGCCACGCGTTGCTGCTGCCCGCCGCTCAACTCATGCGGGTAAGCGTTCGCCTTCGCCAGCAGACCGACCTTGTCAAGCAATGCACGTGCTTCAAGCATTGCAGCGGTCGATGAACGACCGAGCACATGAATCGGCGCGACCGTAATGTTTTCGATCACACTCAAATGCGAGAACAGGTTGAACGATTGGAACACCATGCCGACCTTGACACGAATCGCTTCCACCGCTCTATCGTTATCGGTACGTCGCTTGCCGTTCTTGAGGGTTTGGTAAACGGAGACTTCATCGACATAGATCGTGCCGCTGTCGATGGTTTCCAGATGATTCATGCAGCGAAGCATCGTCGATTTGCCCGATCCGGACGGTCCGACGACACTCAGCACCTCGCCTTTCGCGACGCTAAGCGAAACGTCCTTCAACGCATGCACGTCGCCGAACTGCTTGTTGACACGCTCGAGACGGATCATTGCGTCGCCGCCGTGGCCTGCGGGGCGCTCCCCACCGGTTTCACCTTGCTGCCGACGCTCATGCGCCTTTCGAGCCAGCGCACCAGCAACGCGCTCGGATAGGAAAACGCGAGATAAATCACCCCGATGATCGTGAACACGGTCGCGTACTGGAAGTTCGTCGACGAAACGATTTGCCCCGTAAAAATCAGCTCTTTGACCGTGACGATCGAAACCAGCGAGGTGTCCTTGAAGAGCGAAATACCGTAATTGCCAAGCGGCGGAATCACCACGCGAATCGCCTGCGGCAGGACGATCAGACGCAACATCTTGCGGCGCGACATGCCGAGCGCTTTGGCGGCTTCGATCTGGCCTTGCGGGACCGCGGCAATGCCGGCACGGTAGACCTCGGCGAGATAAGCCGAATAGTTGATCGACAGTCCGATCACGCCCGCCACAAACGGATCAAACCGAATCCCGAACGAAGGCAGAACGAAGTAGATGTAGAACAGTTGCAGTAGCGCGGGCGTTCCGCGGATCACCTCGATATAGGTCGACGCGCATGTGCGCAGGATCCGCGAACGGCTCAGTTTAACGAGCGCGATCAACAGCCCGAGTGGCAGACTGATCAACATGAT
The DNA here is from genome assembly GCA_049523075.1 of Paraburkholderia sp. Classification (GTDB taxonomy): domain Bacteria; phylum Pseudomonadota; class Gammaproteobacteria; order Burkholderiales; family Burkholderiaceae; genus Paraburkholderia. The sequence continues at coordinate 3,782 of JBEKNG010000473.1, read as the reverse complement.
GCAGGCGGTTAGCGCCAGACTCGTGGCCGCACCTCTTAGCAGCGCGGGCATGTAATCGCCTGCACCGTGCAAATCGAACAGGCCAAGAAATGTCGTCAGCATGGGTTCCTTCGTACCAATGCCCCGCGCGCGCAACCGGCCGGCACACCGTACGGTACCGCGGCCTCGCGTCAAGGCAATCCACTGGTTGTCGTGGCCTAGGTCGTTTGAAGTGTGCAGACTTCTGAATCCACTTCCGCGCCCAGCTTCCGGCTCACACGATCCGCATGTCTGCGCAAGGTGCGGCCCAACTCATGCAGGTCGTCGTCGCTCAAGCCGCTCTTCAGAGTGGTCACGCTGATCGCGGCGACACCTTCGCCTTCGCGGTTGGTAATGGCCGCGCCGATACACACCACGCCGATGTTGTCCTCTTCGTTATCGAACGCGTAACCGCGCTCGGCAACCAGCAGCAAATCGCTCATTAATTCGGCGGGTGTCACGAGGGTGTATTCGGTGCGACGTGGCATGCCGGTTTGCGCCAGCAGTTTGACAACCCGCGTCGGCGGTAGGAGGGCCAGTAGCGACTTGCCCAGCGCCGAGCAATGCGGCAATTCGCGTTGCCCCAGCGCGGACGCGATCCGCAAGATGCCGGGCGCATCGACGCGACTGATCGCCACCGCGTAGCCGTGATCGAGTATCGCAAGGCGCGAAGTCAAGCCGGTGAGCTCCGTGAGCTCGCGCAGCACTGGCTGCGCAAGCTGCGATACAGCGACATCTTCCGCTGCGCGATCGCCCAGATAGACGAGCGAAAGTCCTAACCGGTAACGGCGCGAACCGCCAAACCGTACATCGGCCACGAAGTTGCGCAGCAGAAGCGTCTGTAATAGCGCAAACGCCGTACTCTTCGACACACCGATCTGCTCAGCCACCCCTGCAACGGTCATCCCCTCGTTGCCGGCCTTCCCCAAGGCCTCGAGGACATCGAGCGCGCGATTAACGCTGCGCAGCGCGTATCGATCCTCTGTAGATTGAGCTGCATCTGTCATTTTGTTTTGATTCCCCAGATTGATGAAGCTACCCCGATAGCATCCCACATCTCATATTGACAGTCACTAATCCGGAAATTAATATGAATCTATTACCGAACACAGTTCGGTAGGACCGAACAATTAATAATTCGGCACGCGGCGTCCCTGATTCACGGCGCGTCCTACTACGAAAAATAGCGACAGGAGGCCGCATTCGAGCCGACAACGCGCTCCGGGGCTTTTTGCGCGGCGTCACCCGCTCGGCGGCAAGCGACAATGGGAATAATCTCTGAGAGAGGTTTGTGCATTGGCGGGCGGTCGAAAATGTCAGGTGCGCATTCGGCGAAACTCGTCCACAGCGAAATCACGCATATCCGGCTCGTGATCGAGCGCTTATCCAAGTCAGAACTCGACCGGTGCGGCCTGCCTCGTGCCTATTGGCGCAAGCGCCTGCAAAGCGTCATGCAAAGCCATCAATTGTCGCAAGATCAGTTCGATGAAATCGATCGAATTCTTGGTTCGCTTAAGGAATAGCGCCACGCAGCGAATTCGGTCTGGCTGAAAACCGAGCAAATCGCCGGTGTATTTCAACAGATTTCAAAGTTGATTCGGATCTGTAAATAATACCGTATTCGTCATACGAATACGGATGCTATCCCTATCAAGAATGCGACCCGGGTGTGACATATTCGGGCGCGCCAGATGACACGCGGATGACCGACAAGTCGGGAGCGGTCGCGCTCATCACAGTTTGGTTTACGCGATATAAAACGTAAAATCCGCTGCATTCCTATGACTGTTCAGGAGAACATCAATGAATGCGGGCGCAACTGGGCCGATCGCGGCTACGACCTATCGCGGCGAGGTAATCGAAAACACGCATATTGCGCATGTCGCGGTGGTCGATGCGCAGGGCCGTTTGCTGTACGCCTTCGGCGACCCAACGCGCATGACGCTGGCGCGTTCGGCGGCCAAACCCGCGCAGGCGCTCGCGGTACTCGAAACCGGCGCACTCGAACGCTTTGGCTTCGAAGAGGCCGATCTCGCGCTCATGTGCGGCTCGCACAACAGCGAGGAACGGCACATCGAACGCGCCCGCCAGATGATTGCGAAATCCCACGCAAGCGAAGCGGACCTGCGCTGCGGCGGCCATCCTCCCTTGTCGGACGCCGTCTACCGCTCGTGGATCAAACGCGATTTCACGCCGGGCGCGGTATGCAGCAACTGCTCCGGCAAGCACGCCGGCATGCTAGCAGGTGCGCAAGCAATCGGCGCGGACGTCGAGGACTACCATCGCCCCGACCACCCGCTGCAGATATGTGTGAAGCACACCGTCGCCGAGGTCTGCGATCTGCCTGACGATGGCGTCCAATGGGCCATCGATGGCTGCAACCTGCCTACGCCCGCTTTCCCGCTGGAGCGTCTTGCGCGGCTGTATGCGAAGCTGGCTGATTCAGCCGCGCAACCCGCCGGAGATGAGACGTCAGCGCGCAGCGCTGCGCTCGCCCGCATCTATCGGGCGATGACCGGGTATCCGGAGATGGTCGCGGGCGAAGGACGCTTCTGTACTGCGTTGATGCGCAGCTTCGAGGGGGCGCTGGTCGCCAAGGTGGGAGCAGAGGCGAGCTACGCGATCGGTGTCCGGCCCTCCAGTCAGACGGCGCGACTTGGCGCCAATGGCGCACTCGGGATTGCCGTGAAGGTAGAAGACGGCAATACGGCGGTGCTTTACGCCATCGTGGCCGATCTGTTGGGCCAGCTCGAGATCGGCACGGCCGCGCAGCGTGCCCGGATCGAAGCGTTCCGCTCCCCGCCTATGCGCAACACCATGAGCGTGGAAACTGGCCATATCGCGTTGTCAGTCAAGCTCGAAGCCGTTCACGCCACCCTGCCCTAATTGAGCTTCACAATGGCTGACGGAGCCGATATTTTGCGCCGCCCGTGATCAAGGCCCGGTGTTACGCTGACCTGATATCTATTGCCGGTCGAGCGCGAGCCGCAAAGCGGGGATGGGGTCACGCCGCGGCACGCCCGCGGGCCGTGAAACCAGATACGGATTGCAGCGAGACCGCATCAGGAGGCGTCGCAATGAAAATGACAATCCCAATGGGCCTGACGCTGTTGACCTTGAGCAGCGCCGCCTCGGCGTGGCAGCCCGTGGTTTACCCGATCCGCAGCCAGAGCTCGTGGCAGCAAAGCGCCGACGCCGCCACCTGCTACAGCACGGCAAGCCGCCAGTCCGGCGTCAACATCACGCGTACAGCACAGTCTCCGATGCCGCCGAAGCTCGCCTCGGGCGCCGTCGGCATTGGCGGGGGCGGGCAGGTGTCGCAGCCGCCGCTGCCCGCGAACGGTATGGCTTCAGCCAGCGCAACAAAGGGAACGACGGCGGGTATGCCCGCTAGCGGCACACCCGCCGCCACGGCGCAGGCCAGCGAACCGATGCCGAAAACCGACAAGAACGGGGTGCCGGAACTGGGCGGCGCAAGCGAGCCGCAAACCGCAGCCGAGGTCAAGGCGCCACCGATGCCACCGCCTGAACCGCCCATGACGCGCTACTGGCGGGCCTACGCGGCCTGCATGCAAGGGCGCGGGTACGCCGTGCAGTGAAGGTGGCTTGCGTTATTCGCTGCTGGTCCATTCGACGTTGGCACCTACCGAGCGCAGGTTTTCCACAAAGTGTGGATGTGCGCGGCGGATCGGCAGCGCGTTCATGATTTCCGACCGCCCCTCGATGCTGGCGGCGACCATCAGAAGCGCGATCGCCACACGAAT
>JBEKNG010000472.1:0-5151 GCA_049523075.1 Paraburkholderia sp. | reverse complement strand
ACCTCCCCGCGCTGGCCGATGACAATGACTTCCTGGGCACCGCCTTCGAGATAGGCCGTGACCCTGCGGTCGATGTCGTGCATCCGGTCGCTATCCAGCAGCACCTCGACACACAGGTCCGGGACAAACGGCGCCGGGTCGTCGCGGTCGAAACTTTCCCACTTGTCACACGGCATCCATACGACGTCCGGGACCCGGATGCCAAAAGATGGCGTCATAACCGCCACCGACATGGCGGCAAGGTGACCAATCGTTTCGGTCAGGTGGCAATAGACGTCTGTAAGCACTATCTGGCGCCTGGCTGATGGGGAGCGACTTACTATCGCTTCGCCGAGTCCGTCTAGCTCATATCTGTGCCGCCCAGTTGATCCTGCTTCGGGGACAAGGCGGTGCCATGCGGCGAGAAGTTCGTGGCGGTCCAAAAGTGCTGGTATACCCATAGTCGTCTCGCGGGGAAGTCTCGTAAGCGTAAACCCTCTGGCAATGGCTTGACAATTGTTATGTAGTTGCGCACCGCACAATCGAGACTACGCTGGTTACGATACAGCAGGCGTGTTCCTGCGCCGCTGGCGCCGGCCCGCGTGGCCTTCCCCGCTCCGCATTGCGCGCCACTGCGCTTCGTTGTTCATCTGGTTTCTGAGGTTAATTGTGCGTTGCATCAAATCAATGGCATAACGCGCGATGCACGCCTCACAATCTGATGCATTAGCATGTAAGGTCAGACAAGCGAGGCGTCACCGTGCGCTTGAGCGCCAGCCACAATACGTGCGTTGCCGCAAAGACCCCCGACACCCAGCAAGGAACCATGTCGACGACCGGTTCGGACTTACCCAGCCTGCTCCCCGCCCTGCTGCCGCGGTTGTGGGCGTTCGCCTTGCGCATTTCGGGCGATCGGCACGATGCCGAAGACCTGGTGCAGCGGGCCTGCGTTCGCGCGCTGGAACGCGCGCATCAGTTGCAGCCCGGCACCTCGGCATTGAGCTGGATGTTTACCATCGTTCATTCCACCTGGATCAGCGAGCTACGCGCCCGCAGCCGGCGCAACCGCTCGAGCACGGCGTGGGACGACGACATGCTGGAAACCGTCGCCGATCCGGCCATGCGTACGCCGGAGGAAAATGCCATCAATAGCCAAATTGTCAGCGCCGTCTGCCAGCTGCCCGAAGCGCAGCGCGTGGTGATGCTGCTCGTGGCCGTCGAAGGGCTCAGCTATATCGAAGCCGCCGAAGTGCTCGAGGTCCCGATTGGCACCGTCATGAGCCGCCTGTCACGTGCACGCCAGACCATCGGCGCGCTGTTCGGGGTACGCGACAGTCAGAGAGCGAAAGTAGCAGTCTCTAGTAAGGACCCGGTCTCATGAAGATGGACTCTATCCTGCTGATGGCATACGTGGACGGCGAACTGTCCGCCGAGGAATGCCAGGAAGTCGAAAAGGAGATTGCCGTGTCGCCCGAAGCCGCCGAATTCGTCGCGCAGTTACAGACCGCGCGGTTGCCCTACGCGGAGGCCTTCGCGCAGCAGAAATTGCCGCCTGTACCGGATAGCCTGACCAGGACGGTCGCGGCGATGGCACGGGCCCATGCGCAACGCACGGCCACACCAGGCGCCAACGACGCCACCGTCGCACCCGACGCGTTCGCTCCACCCTCCGCCGCCGCCCGCTCACGGCTGCGGATCGCGCCGCAGTGGCTCGCGGTGGCGTTTGTGGCCGGGTTGTTCTGCTACGGCGCCGGCATGCGCTACCTGCCTGGCCTCGGCTCGGGCCCGAACGCCACGCCCCCGGCAACGCTTGCGGCGGCGAATCCCGAGGCTTCGAGCTGGGTCGCGGCCGCAGCGGGCTATCAGCAGCTCTATTCGCGCGAGACCGTGGCGCAGGTGCCGGTCAATGCCGAAGTCACGGCGCAAACTGTTAATGAAATCCAGCATCAGGACGGCCTGGATGTGCGGATTCCGGATCTGCGTGCGGCGGGGCTGACCTTCAAGCGCGTGCAACGGTTGCGCTTTCACGACAAGCCACTGGTCCAGATCGTCTATCTGCCCCCGCAAGGCGGCCCGATCGCGCTATGCGTGATGAAGGAAGCGCGGCCTGACGCCGCGCTTGCCGAGCAGCACATCGACAGCATGAATGTCGTCACCTGGCGGCACGCCGATCTCAGCTACGCGCTGATCGGCAAACCCGAAGGAACCGATCTTTCCGCGCTGGCCAAACATATCTCCGATAGCAACGTGCAGACGCTGTTTGGCGACGCGGGGGTCTCGATGGTCGCAGCTAACTGAATGTAAGGTCCCGAGCGGCCATGCGTGCGCTGACGTACGTCGCATACGTATGGCCGACGCCTGTTCCAGAGGCGGTGCCGCGCCTACGTCAGTCCCTCACACATCCGTGTGGAAAAAAGACCGTCGCGCCATGGAATAAGCCGCCAGCAGCAGGCGTTCAATAGAGTAACCAGCGACGCGACGCATCGCCCCGCGGTCGCGCGCGTCGAAGGTTATCCTCTTTCCAATCCCCGAGACGTCTATGAAAATGAATCGAATGCTCACGGCTATGGTGTTGTCGCTGAGCCTCGCGGCACCTGCGCTCGCGGTGGCCGACACGCTCAATCTGAAAGCCGATCTGCTTTCCTCCACCGAAGTGCCGCCCAAAACCAGCGATGGACATGGTGAGCTGACGGCCACCTACGATACGTCGTCGAAAGTGCTGCAATGGAAGGTCACCTATGCAGACCTCACGGGCCCGGCCAGCATGGCGCACTTTCATGGCCCCGCGCCAGTCGGCAAGAACGCAGGGGTCGTAATTCCGATCCCGATGGACAAGCTGCCTAGCCCGATCGAAGGGCAGGCCACACTCACCGCCGCACAGGAAAGCGACCTGCTCGCCGGCAACTGGTATTTCAACGTGCATACCGCGAAGAACCCGGGCGGCGAAATTCGCGGCCAGGTCGAACAGGTCAAGTAAGCACCGCTCCGCTCTTCTCCCTGCGCAGCGCAACTGATCGATCTGCTGGTCGGTTGTGCTGCGCGATCCGCCCCTCCCCGAAGTCTCGCTGCAGTCGGCCCGTCAGGCTTTCGGCGGTCGGAACTCCGACGCCGCTGATCTCGGCGACGCAGGTCACGCGCGCCGAGGCGCCGAAGCTGCTCGAGTACACTTGGGGCGACAACGCTTGCCGCGAAATCCGGAAGACGTCTGAAAGTTTCAGGAGGAGCACATGAACAAGGCGGATTCAAACGAGGGACCGTCAGCATCCGAGCTGATCGACCAACGAATCACTGATCTCGCGGACTGGCGCGGGGCAACCTTGAGCAGGATGCGCGAGCTCATCAAAGACGCAGACCCGGACGTCGTGGAGGAGTGGAAGTGGAGGGGCACGCCCGTATGGTCGCACGACGGCATCATCTGCACCGGCGAGTCCTACAAAGCGGTCGTGAAGTTGACTTTCGCCAAGGGAGCTTCACTGAAGGACCCGTCGAAGCTCTTCAACTCGAGCCTCGACGGGAACACCAGGCGTGCGATCGACATCCATGAGGGCGAGGAGATCGACGCGGATAAGTTCCAGACGCTCATCCGCGCCGCCATCGCCCTTAATACGTCCGCTGCCGCCGCAAAGCCGAAGCGGGCGAAAAAGGCGACATAGACAACTGACTTACGCAACGCCGTCGATCACTCCATGACAATCTGAACCTTCACGTCCGTGGGCTTGCCACTTGCCGCTTCTTCGAAGGCCTTAATGCCGTCCGCGAACGGGAAAGTGCGTGAGATAAACGGCTTGATATCGAGCCGGCCCGATGCGATCAACTGGATGGCCCGCGGGAACATGTTGGCGTAACGGAACACCGATTCGATCCGTACTTCCTTGATCTGGACCGCAACGATATCGATAGGCACCGCGTTTTGCGGCATACCGACGAGCACGAGACAGCCACCGGGACACAGCAGATCGACGATGCCTTCGAATGCCTTCTCGTTCCCACTCGCTTCGAAGACAATGTTCGCGCCCCACCCCTCGGTGAGTTCGGCAACGACGTCCTTCGGCTTCCGGTCTCGGATATTGACCGCCGTCACGCCTTGCACGCTGCCGATCAGTTCGAGTTTCTCGGGCACCAGATCACACACGATAGCGCGGCTGCAGCCGCCGGCGAGCGCCGCGAGAGCGCACATCATGCCGATCGTCCCCGCGCCCAGAATAACGGCTACGTCCCCCGGTTTTATCTTCGCCTTGGTCGCCGCCTGCATGCCAATGGCCAAAGGCTCGACAATCGCGCCCTCCGCGAAACTGACGTTGTCCGGCAGCTTGAAAGTGAACGCAGCGGGATGCACGACGAACGGCGTGAGGCAACCATGCACCGGCGGCGTCGCCCAGAAACGCACGCTTGGATCGAGGTTATACATGCCCTCGCGCGATGCCCGCGATGCCATGTCCGGCACGCCGGGCTCCATGCAGACACGATCGCCCACCTTCAGATGCGTCACCTCATCGCCGATCTGGATCACAGTCCCCGCTGCTTCGTGACCGAGCACCATCGGTTCATTGACGACGAATGGCCCGATACGGCCATGCTGGTAATAGTGAATGTCGCTGCCGCAAATGCCGACCGTGTTGACACGAATGCGCACGTCGCGTGAACCAACAACTTGCGGCAAGGTAAATGGCCGCAAGCTGATACGGCGCGCTTCTTCGAGAACCAGTGCTTCCATGATTGAAGCCCTCTGCTATGGGATATGACGGAATGAAAAATCAGCCGGTCTTAAAAGCGCCGTCTACTGTAAGGCTTACTTTCAGCGCCACAACCCGATAGTAATTCACTGTCCCCTGCTCCGCCCTTTATTTCACCGTGTCCGAAACAGTGGACGAAGCAAACGCCATCCCGCCCTCCGCCTCGCTCCAGCGCGCGACCCACTCGGGCAACGCGGGCGCTGGCTGCGTGATCCCCGACAGTTGCAATAACTCGGCGGTCGTCACGACCCCGCCACTTCGCTTCAGGAACCGGGCCCGGACGACCGCCAACGCGACTTGCGCATCGTCGCGCACGAAACCTTGTTCGACGAAGATATGCTTTTCATCCCAACCGATCACGCGGGTCTCGACGTCATAGCGGTTGCCAAGCTCGAGCGAGCGGTGAAAACGTATCGTCTCCAGTGTGACCACGGGATAC
>JBEKNG010000471.1:0-5160 GCA_049523075.1 Paraburkholderia sp. | reverse complement strand
AAAACACGATCGTCGAGGTGTACGGCGCCGCGTTGTCCGGCAGGCGCTTTTCCCAGTTCTTGTCGACGAGGCCCCTGCTGGCGAGCGCGTCAATGTCGTATGCCAGCGCGAGCGTGACAACGTCCGCCTGCAGGCCGTCGAGTACCGAGCGCGCCTGCGCCCCCGAGCCGCCGTGCGACTGCCTGAAGGTGACGGTCTCGCCGGTCTGCGCCTTCCACTGTTTGCCGAACGCCTGATTGACTTGCTGGTACAACTCGCGTGTCGGGTCATAGGACACGTTGAGCAGCGTCGTGTCCGCCGCAGCCGTCTGGGCCACCAGACCGAGTGCCGCTGCGGCGCCCAACGCCAGTACCGCGATGACTTTCCTGGTCTTGCCTGCGAGCCCCGTGCCCAGATCGATCATCCACCTTCTCCGCGTTGTGGTTGTTTGAGACAGCAAGTGTCCCGAGTTGTATGTGACAAGTCGCAGGCCAGTCTATCGAAGCCCTTTCATCATTAAAAATAATGTTTTCTCATTTTTTAATACCCAAAAGTGGTAATGACAGCCACGCGCGGCGGTCCGACACGAAAACAGCCGCCTGGGCGCCCTGAGGCGGCGCTGCAACGACACCCACCGACACGAACTTAAAGTAAAGCTTGAATTGCGGCGAATACTGTATAAAAATACAGTCACCTGTCTATCCATACAGTGGCGCCATGACCAAACTCACCGCACGACAGCAAGAAGTTTTCGATCTGATCCGCCGGGCAATCGAACGCACCGGCTTTCCGCCCACCCGCGCGGAGATCGCCGCCGAACTGGGCTTCAGCTCGGCCAACTCGGCGGAGGAGCACCTGCGCGCTCTGGCCCGCAAGGGCGTGATTGAGCTGGCCGCGGGCGCCTCGCGCGGCATCCGGCTGCTGCTCGCCGCTCAGGACGACACACCGCACCAGTTCACGCTGCCGCACGCAAGCCTGATGCAGTTGTCGCTGCCCCTGATCGGCCGGGTGGCCGCCGGTAGCCCGATCCTCGCGCAGGAACACATTTCGCATCATTACGCCTGCGACCCTGCGCTGTTCTCAAGCAAGCCGGACTACCTGCTGAAGGTACGCGGCCTGTCCATGCGGGACGCCGGCATCTTCGACGGCGACCTGCTTGCCGTGCAGAAGAAAACTGAAGCAAAAGACGGCCAGATCATCGTTGCGCGGCTAGGCGACGACGTGACGGTCAAGCGTCTCAAGCGCCGGCCGAATGGAATCGAGCTGATCGCCGAGAACCCCGACTACGAAAACATCTTCGTTCAGGCCGGCAGTGCGGAATTCGCATTGGAAGGCATCGCGGTTGGGCTGATCCGCCCAACTGAGTTCTGAACCCTGCCCTGAACAAAGCCTGGAGAGACTCATGGAACGCCTTGCCCGCCTGTTGCCCTTCCGCCAGTTTGGTCGTCTGCGCCACTTGCGCAGCCTTGTGCCCTGCGCAGCGATCGAGGCGTCCAGCGCCACTCCTTCGTTGTTCGACGCCCCGGAGCCGCAGACCTCAACCTTGCCGTCGGCGCTGCCGGCCTTCGCGCGGGTATCGCTGAATTCCGGGCTCAATACGGCAGAACCGGCCCGGCGCGCCCCAGTGCGGATCTACCACGGTCCGTCGCGCCTCATCATGGTCGGCACCGTCGACGCGGTATGCCGCATGATCGATCGTTGCATCGCGGAAGAACGGGCCGGCGTACAAAACGCGCTGTTTGAATAAGGGCTGTATCGCTAGAGGCCCGGAGGCCTGGGCTCATCTCTCTCCGGGGTTCTGAATCGTCCGTTGCAGATGAGCGCCGGCGGGAGCTGGGAAAAAGCGGCATCTGGGTGAATCGCAAAGATCGCGCGTAGCTTGCGGGGATCGTTTTCCAGCAGCGGCGGTCCACGTTAGATCACCTACAGAGGAGAATCTCGCCCGATGGCTGTTTCAACACCTGCAAAACGCGGCTCTGCGCGGCCGTTAATCACTGTTCTCGTTCTGATTCTGGTAGTGGCTGTGCTGGGGTACGGCTATGCGTCGCCGTATCTGGCACTCGATCGCCTGAAGCGCGCCGCCGATGCGCGAGATGCGCAGACCGTCAGCGACTACGTGGACTATCCGGAGTTACGCGAGAGCCTGAAGGAGCAGATTGGCGGCTTGTTGACGAGGCGACTCGAAGCGCGTGCGAATGGCAATCCGCTCGCGGCCCTTGGCGCAATGATCGGTGTAGCGTTGATTGGTCCATTGGTTGACGCCTACGCCACCCCGGACGGCGTGGCCGCGCTACTGAACGGCATGCCGCCGCGCGGCGATCTCAACCAGCGTCCACCTGCCCCGCAGAATAATGCAACCAATCCGGCTGCCGGCGCCGCAGATTCAACGCCGGCCGCCGTAGCGCCCGCGCCGGCCACTACGCCACAGCAACCCCCGCAGACCACGGCCAGCTACCGCGGCATCAACGAATTCGCCGTCACGTATCAGCACGGCGTCGGCGATGCGCGCTATTCGGCCATTCTGCGGCGCGAAGGACTGTTCTCGTGGAAGCTCGCGGCGGTCGATCTAAGCGCGAACTGAATGTAAGTTGAAGCCGAGTTGGCGGCGAGTTGAACAGTGGCTCAGCGCGCCTCCAACCTCGTCCGCCGTGCTGCGCTCCAATGCGAGTCAGGCTGCCGCAGCCGCTTGCTGCTGTTCCTGCACCGACGAGCACGCCACCAGAATGCTGCACGAGACCCGGTCGAGCAAGGGCGTGTTGCCCGCCCCCATCCACCAGCGCGATAGGCCGGTGCGGCATCGGTGGCCGACCACCACGAGATCGACTTGCAGCTCGTTAGCCAGATTGGCGATTTCGTCGATCGGGTGGCCGAACGCAAAATGGCCTTGCGAGGTGACACCGCGTTCGGTGAGCCAGTCGACTCCCTCCTGAAGGATGTCACGGGCCGTTTTCTCGAAGCTGCCACAAGCCACGTCGGTCAACAGCCCCGCGCTCTGCGCGATGCTCGAGCGCATATCCACCACCGACAGCAGATGCGTTTCCGCTTTCAGGTCCAGCGCCAGATCGGCACCGCAACGCAGGGCCTTGCGGCCTTCGCGCGAGCCGTCGTAGCACAACAGGATTTTCTGGTAGCTTGCCATGTGGTTCTCCCTACCGCGTCTATTCGCGGTCCTGTCATGAATCATGGTGCGCCGCAATTCAGCATGCAAGGGATGGAAAACGCTAACTGAATGCTAATGGGGCGCTTATTGCATGACAGCCGCTTCGCGCAGCATGCCGCAACGCAAAAGCCCGCACTCTCGCAGTGCAGGAGCGTCAACAGCCACGCGCCGATGCCCTAGAATGGGCAGCCTTACCGGCTGTTCACATCTTTCGGAATCCCTATCGACCCATGTCTGAAGCCGCCATTGAATTCCTGCAAGTTCACAAACGCTATGCCGGTAAGACCGTTGTCGACGGTTTGTCGTTCCACGTCCAGCAAGGTGAATGTTTCGGCCTGCTCGGCCCGAACGGCGCGGGCAAGACGACCACGCTGCGCATGCTGCTCGGCATTGCGGCACCGGATGCCGGCACGATCCGCTTGTGCGGCGAGCCGATCCCGGCACGCTCGCGCTTCGCGCGGGCGCGCGTGGGTGTCGTCCCCCAGTTCGACAATCTCGATCCGGACTTCACGGTGCGCGAGAACTTGCTGGTGTTCGGCCGCTACTTCGGCTTGAGCGCAGCGCAGACCCGCGCCATGGTGCCGTCGCTGCTCGAATTCGCCCGCCTGGAAAACAAGGCGGATGCGCGTGTCGGTGAACTGTCCGGCGGCATGAAGCGACGCCTGACGCTCGCCCGCGCGCTCGTCAACGATCCGGACGTGCTGATCATGGACGAGCCCACTACCGGGCTCGACCCGCAAGCACGCCATCTGATCTGGGAGCGGTTGCGCTCGCTGCTCGTGCGCGGCAAAACCATTCTTCTGACCACGCACTTCATGGAAGAAGCGGAGCGGCTCTGCCACCGCCTGTGCGTGATCGAGGAAGGACGCAAGATTGCGGAAGGCGCGCCGAATGAACTGATCGCCTCGGAAATCGGCTGCGACGTGATCGAAATCTACGGGCCGGATCCCATCGCCTTGCGCGACGAACTGGCGCCGCTCGCGGAACGCACCGAGATCAGCGGCGAGACGCTGTTCTGCTACGTCACCGATGCGGAACCGGTGCACGCGCGTCTCAAGCAGCGGGCGGATCTGCGGTATCTGCACCGGCCGGCCAATCTCGAAGACGTGTTCTTGCGGCTCACGGGCCGCGAAATGCAGGACTGACGGCACGACCACGAGCCCAAGCCCAAACACACGCACACCCACGTCAGCACTCGAAACCCAGCCTGCCTCGACACCCACCCGCCCCCACCCGCCATGGACGCACATCCCTACGACACCCCCGGCCAGGCCGCCCCGGCAAGCGAGCCGTTTGCCGCCCTGCCCGCCAATGCCGTCAACTGGATCGCCGTGTGGCGCCGCAATTATCTGGTGTGGCGCAAGCTTGCGCTGGCGTCGATGTTCGGCAACCTCGCCGATCCGATGATCTATCTGTTCGGTTTGGGCTTCGGCCTCGGCTTGATGGTCGGGCATGTCGACGGGGTGTCATATATCGCCTTTCTCGCCGCCGGCACGGTAGCCTCGAGCGTGATGATGTCGGCGAGTTTCGAATCGATGTATTCGGGCTTTTCGCGGATGCACGTGCAGCGCACCTGGGAGGCGATCATGCACACGCCTCTGACGCTCGGCGATATCGTGCTCGGCGAAGTGATGTGGGCGGGCAGCAAGTCGATGCTGTCCGGGGTGGCGATCATGCTGGTGGCCGGTGCGCTTGGCTATGCCAACTTCCCGTCGATGCTGCTGGCGCTACCCGTCATCGCGCTGACCGGGCTCGCGTTTGCCGCCGTGGCGATGATCGTGACGGCGCTCGCACCATCGTACGATTTCTTCATGTTCTATCAGACGCTGGCGCTCACGCCGATGCTGCTGCTCTCCGGCGTGTTCTTTCCGATCGCACACTTGCCGCCTATCGCCCGGCACGTGACGCAGTTGCTGCCGCTCGCGCACGCGGTCGATCTGATCCGGCCCGCGATGCTCGGCCGGCCGCTCGACCACGTGGCGCTGCACGTCGCGGTGCTGGTGGCTTACGTAGTGGTGCCA
>JBEKNG010000470.1:0-5171 GCA_049523075.1 Paraburkholderia sp. | reverse complement strand
GATACCCTTGAGGATTTTGCCGATCGTTGCCCCCGAGAACCCGCGCGAGGCAAGAAAACGCGCCTGCTTCGCTCGTTCGGCCTGGGTTTGCGGAAGCCGGCCGTATTTCTTGCGCCAAACGGCTTGGGCACGCGCCAGTTCGGTTTCGCGCAACTGGGCACTCGCCTCTTCGATCAACGTCTGGCCGACCGCGTGGCGCTTCAGTTCTCCGACGATCCGGTTGGCGCCGAGGCGCGACGCGCGGCGGTGGACCAGGCTCTCGGCGAACCGCGAATCGGACAGCCAGCCCTCGCTTTCGAGCGAATCGAGCAAAGTCTCTAGAGAGTCGGTCTCTTCGATGAAGGGCGTCAGCTTGCGCGAGAGTTCGGCCCGGCTGTATTCGCGGCGGGATAGGTAGCCGAGCGCGCGGCCTTTCAGCGAACGGACAGGACGTTGGGATTTCTCGGCACGGCCATCATCGGGCCGAGCCTCGCCGGGAGTGCGGCGCGAGCGGGTATAGGTGGTTTCTGTGGAAGAACTGGCGGCAGCGCCGGGATCTGCCGGGGAGGAGCCGCGTTGCGTTGAAGGCGCGCGGCCTGCGGCTTGATCGTGCGCGTCGAAAGATTCGAACGGGTCAAATGGATCACCGTCGGGAACATCGACACGCGGGCCGTCCGCATCACGTCCTGCATGGGATACAGGCCGGCCCTTGCGTATCACGCGACGATTACTCCTCTTCGCCCGCGACTTCGGCGCTTGCGCCTACAGCGGCTTCCGCCATGGCGTTCACGCCCAGCGATTCACGGATGCGATTCTCGATTTCGCGTGCGATCTCGGGATTCTCACGCAGGAACTCACGGGCGTTGTCTTTACCCTGACCGATCCGGTCGCCGTTGTAGCTATACCAGGCACCGGCCTTGTCGACGATCTTCGCCGACACGCCCAGGTCGATCACTTCACCCTGACGCGAAATGCCTTCGCCATACAGGATGTCGAAAATCGCCTCACGGAACGGCGGCGCGACCTTGTTCTTGACGACCTTCACCCGCGTTTCGTTGCCGATCACTTCGTCATTCTTCTTGATCGAACCGATACGGCGAATGTCCAGACGGACCGACGCGTAGAACTTCAGCGCGTTACCACCCGTGGTGGTTTCCGGGTTGCCGAACATCACGCCAATCTTCATACGGATCTGATTGATGAAGATGACGAGGCAGTTCGTACGCTTGATCGTGCCGGTGAGCTTGCGCAGCGCCTGCGACATCAGACGTGCTTGCAGACCCGGCAGCGAGTCGCCCATTTCGCCTTCGATTTCGGCCTTCGGCACCAGTGCCGCGACCGAGTCGATCACGATCATGTCGATCGAGCCCGAACGCACCAGCGCGTCGCAGATTTCCAGCGCCTGTTCGCCCGTGTCCGGCTGCGAAACCAGCAGATCGTTCACGTTCACGCCGAGTTTGCCAGCGTATTGGATGTCGAGCGCGTGTTCCGCGTCGATAAACGCTGCCGTGCCGCCGAGCTTTTGCATTTCGGCGACAACCTGCAGCGTCAGCGTGGTTTTACCCGACGATTCCGGCCCGTAGATTTCGACCACACGGCCACGCGGCAAACCGCCGACACCCAGTGCGATGTCAAGACCCAGCGATCCGGTTGAGACCACCTGGATATCTTCGACTACCTCACCTGCGCCGAGCCGCATGACCGACCCTTTGCCGAACTGCTTTTCGATCTGCGCGAGCGCGGCAGCCAATGCCTTGCTCTTTTCAGCAGTCAGTCCAGCCGAGCCTTTCTTGCTTTCTTCCATGAATCGTCCTTTGCTATGATGAACGGCGTCTGAGGCAGATGTGCAGCCCATTCATCACGGACAGCACGCTAAACGCAGACACTGTATAAAAAAACAGTAGTTTTGGCAAGCACGATTCGCACGTGAAAGCATTTATGTGCAATCAAGGTGCGCCAAACTACCCACAAAATCTTTGGAGACCGCTGCGCGCCGAGCGATACCACGGCGCCGGCAAGGCCAGGCTGGCGCATCATGCGAATTCTCATTGCCGAAGATGACAGCATACTCGCGGACGGTCTCGTTCGATCACTCCGCCAATCGGCATACGCCGTTGATCACGTGAAGAGCGGCGTCGAAGCCGATACCGCGCTGTCGATGCAAACTTTCGATCTGTTGATACTCGATCTCGGCCTGCCGCGCATGTCCGGGCTCGAGGTGCTGCGCCGTCTGCGGGCGCGCAATTCGAACCTGCCGGTGCTCATCCTGACCGCCGCCGACAGCGTCGACGAACGCGTCAAGGGCCTGGACCTCGGCGCCGACGACTATATGGCCAAGCCATTCGCCCTCAACGAACTCGAAGCCCGCGTGCGTGCACTAACGCGCCGCGGCGCGGGCGGCGGCCCGACGGTGGTACGGCATGGCTCGCTGTCGTTCGATCAGGTCGGCCGGATCGCCTACGTCAACGAGCAGGTGATCGACCTGTCGGCGCGCGAACTTGGCCTTCTCGAAGTGCTATTGCAGCGGATCGGCCGACTGGTGTCGAAGGAACAACTGGTCGATCATCTTTGTGAGTGGGGCGAAGAAGTCAGCAACAACGCGATCGAAGTCTACGTGCACCGGTTGCGCAAGAAGATCGAGCCGAGCGGCGTGCGCATTATTACCGTACGCGGCCTCGGCTACTGCCTGGAAAAGGCAGCCTCGCCCACGACGGCAGCGGCGGCGTCCGATAAGCACGCGTCGTCCTCGGCACCCTCGACGCCCGCACCGGCCGCAGCCGCCTCGCCCGCACCCGCCGCGATGCCCGCGAGCCACCACTTCAAATAGAGACTACCCATGTCCGCACGCGTGGAGCGCGCCACAGCGCAAGCTGCGGACCTTGACGACGAGGCGCGGGACGCCCGCTACGCAACCGAAGCCGCCGCCGAGGCCCGGCCGCGCTCGCTGTTCGGCGAAATTCTGGATTGGATGCTGGCGCCGCTGCTGCTGCTGTGGCCGATGAGCATTGCGGTCACGTATCTGGTCGCCAAGTCGATCGCCAACGGGCCGTTCGATCGGGCGCTCGAAACCGATGCCTACGTGCTGGCGAGGCAGATCCACCCAGTGAACGGTGTTGCCGAGCTGTCGCTGCCCGATGCGACACGCGATTTCCTGAGTGCGGACAACGTCGACAAGGTGTTTTACCAGGTGCTCGGCACGCGCGGCGAACTGGTAGGCGGCGACCGCGACATGCCGCTGCCGCACGAAGAAGACCGGCCGCCGCCAGGTCTCGTCGAATTCCGCGACGACGTGCTGCGCGGCAACGACATCCGCGTCGCTTACACGACGGTCGAGTTTCCGCAGACGCCGGGAGCACTGCCGGTGCTGGTGCAGGTTGGCGAGACGCTCGACAAGCGCAGCCAGCTCGCCAACGACATCATCAAAGGCGTGATCCTGCCGCAGTTCGTGATCCTGCCACTGGCGATCGTGCTGGTGTGGTTCGGGCTCTCGCGCGGGCTGGCACCGCTGCACGCCCTACAGGCGCATATCCGGGCGCGGCGTCCGGACGACCTGTCGCCGCTCGAATCCCACCGCGCGCCGCCGGAGATCGAACCACTGGTAACGTCGTTCAACGACCTGCTAACGCGCCTTCAACAGAATATGGAGCTGCAAAAGCGCTTCATCGCCGATGCAGCCCATCAGATGAAAACGCCGCTCGCCGGCCTGCGCACCCAGGCCGAACTGGCGCTCCGGCAGGATGTATCCGAGGAAGTGCACCGCTCGCTCGAGCAGATCGCCACGAGCTCTGAGCACGCGGCGAGACTCGTCACGCAGTTGCTGGCGCTGGCGCGCGCGGAAAACCGGCTGTCGGGGCAGATCTTCGCGCCGGTCGAGATCGCCGAAGTTGCGCGCAATGCGGTACGCGACTGGGTGCAGGCGGCGCTCGCCAAGCAGATGGACCTCGGCTATGAGGGACCGGACGAGGTGGTCGAAATAGACGGTAGTCTGCTGATGCTGCGCGAAATGCTGTCCAACCTGATCGACAACGCGATTCGCTACACCCCGGCCGGCGGACGTATTACCGTGCGGGTGCGGCCGGACGCGGCCACGCGGCAGGTCCACCTAGAGGTGGAAGACACCGGTCTCGGCATTCCGGTCGCGGAACGGGCGCGAGTGGTCGAACGCTTCTACCGGATCCTCGGCCGTGAAGGCGACGGCAGTGGGCTTGGGCTCGCCATCGTCCGCGAGATCGTCGCCATGCATGGTGGCACGCTGACGATCGAAGACAACATCTATCAATCCGAGCCGCGGCTGGCGGGCACGCTGGTGCGCGTCAGCTTACGGGCGCGTGAAGCGGCCCGGGACTTACCCTAACCGGGCGGATTCCAGCGAAACTTTCCAGGCGAGATAACGTCAATTTATTCGACGATACCCGGTATTTGCAAACAATTTCGCTGGCAAAGGCGCCATTCGACCCCATCGCGCCTGCCCACTCGTTTTGAGATGCCGCGTCAGTAGGCCGTAAGTTTCCACTCCAATAATCCGATTCACGGGCACGCCTTCCGGGCGGGCCGCGTGTACATATCAATATTGGAGACGACATATGGCAACCGTTGGCGGGCAAATCTCCCACGTGCCGATGACGCACGAAGAAAAGCGGGTGATCTTCGCATCATCGCTAGGCACTGTTTTCGAGTGGTACGACTTCTACCTGGCCGGTTCACTCGCGGTCTTCATCAGCAAGAGTTTTTTCTCTGGGGTCAATCCCACAGCGGGCTTCATCTTTACGCTGCTCAGCTTCGCGGCAGGCTTCGCCGTGCGGCCGTTCGGTGCGATCGTGTTCGGGCGGCTCGGCGACATGGTTGGGCGCAAGTACACGTTCCTGATCACCATCGTGATCATGGGTCTGTCGACCTTCCTGGTCGGCTTTCTGCCGGGATACGCGGCGATCGGCATGGCATCACCGGTGATTTTCATTGCGATGCGTCTGCTGCAGGGCCTCGCGCTCGGCGGCGAGTATGGCGGCGCGGCGACCTATGTCGCGGAACACGCACCGGCTGGCCGGCGTGGCTTCTACACCGCCTGGATCCAAACGACGGCCACGCTCGGCCTGTTCCTGTCGTTGCTCGTGATTCTTGGCGTGCGCACGTCGATCGGCGAGGATGCATTTGGCGCCTGGGGATGGCGCGTGCCGTTTATCGCGTCGATCATC
>JBEKNG010000469.1:0-5173 GCA_049523075.1 Paraburkholderia sp. | reverse complement strand
AAAGGTCGGGAGTTCGATCCTCCTCCTCCCAACCGTATTCACAGAAACCCGCGTAGCGTAAGGCTCCGAGGTCTTTCTCTAAACGCCTGCGTCAATCCACCCGCTTAGCGCTCATTCGCGGCTTTGGACTGCCTTGATGAGATTGTTACGCAGAGTCACGATCACCTTCTGCACTTTCTCGAACTCGTCCGGCGCGAGGCCAGTCGCCGCGGTGAGGTCCATCTTCAGGGCTTTTTCGCGCAGCCTTCGACCGTTTTTTGTGAGGCTGACCCGCACCTGCCGCTCGTCCTCAGGATCGCGCTGCCTTTCCAGGTACCCCATCACCTCGAGCTTCTTCAGGATCGGCGTGAGCGTGTTGGATTCGAGAAACAGCTTCTCGCCCAGGCCGCTGACGGTCTGGTTGTCTTCTTCCCACAGCGCAATGATCGTGATGTATTGCGTGTAAGTGAGCCCAAGCTCCTCGAGAATCGGCTTGTAAGCCTTCCCGAACGCCAGGTTCGCGGAATAGACCGCAAAGCACAGGTAGTCCGAGAGGGGCAGGGCTGCGTGCGCCAGTTGATCCGTGGATTTCATCTGCATCCTCTTTGGATTAAGACTAATGTTTCACAGCGAGACATATATATCGCATGCGATTATATCGCAATGCATTGTATCTCGCTGCCCCGCGTAGAGCACAAGCCCTTGCCCGTTTTACCGATGCTATGACCGACGCGCATGAGGAACGACGACGCGCGACGGCCTAACAAACAGAGGGATGCGCGATCTAGTGATGCGCGAACAGGTTGTTCTGCGACGGCACGGCCGCGTGGCTCCCCGCCTCGGAGAGTCCCGTGACGACACCGCCATACGCCTCTTGCGAGCCAGCGCCGTCGTCGCGCTCGCTGGCAAGGCTTTGCACGTTTTGACCGCGTTGCGATGTCGGCGCGCCGAACGCGGGCCGGTAAAAGGGGGCTGGGCCATAGCCGCTGGCGAATGCGGGACCGGCGACGGAGGCCGAAAAGGCGACGAGCAGCGCGACGACGAGTTTGGTATTCATGACAGCAATTTCCTAAAAGATGTTCAGTGAGTGGCACATGCCTCAGCGAGAGGCACGTGCCTTGGCAGATCACGCCGTGATGACGTTCAGGCCGACTTCGATGTTTCCGTGCACAGCCTTCGAGTACGGGCAGATTTGATGGGCCGAGTGTGCGATCGCCTCGACGAGTTCCTTTGCCAGGCCCGGCACGCGGATGGTGAACTGCGCACCAAGGAACCAGGCGGCACCGGTCTGCCCGACGTCTACCTGGATATCCACGGAATAGTCCGGCGGCAGTGTGACCTTCTTGAGCTGAGCCGCGATCCCGAACGCAGTGATGTAACAGGCCGACCAGGCGCCAGCAAACAACTGCTCGGCCCGCGGGTGCGGCTCGGTCGCGATGAACTCGACGTTGTCGCCGCTGGGCGTAGACAGCTTGATGTCGACGACGCCGTGTTCACCACGTTGGGCGTTCGGGTCGCGGTTGACCGTGGTATGGGTGTTGCCGGAGAAGAGCACTTTTTCGATCTTGGCCATGACGGATTCCTTAATGAATGAGGCGGTTGGTTGGTTTAAATCGTATGCGATTCAATCGCATACGTCGCATAGTAGGTTGAGAGTTTGCGAATGTCAATCGTAAAAGATGTAATCGCATGCGATTTATTTATGAAGAGACGGTGATGACTCACGCCGTGCATGACGATTTGGTTGTCACTCCCGCCGAAAGAGTGGCTGTCGCCCGTGGTGAAATTCGTGAACGACATGCAGCCGTCCAGTGTGGCGTCGCTACGCGGCGCTTGCCGCAGTCCGCTCCTGGCTACCGCGTTGGGCATGCGCCCCAGTCAGCCAACTGGAGCGTCGTTTTATGGTACACAGAAGATTGGGTGATGAGCCACGCACCAAGAGAAATTTATGCATATTTGTTTTTCGCTAGGTTACGCCTGAGCATGCCTCAATATCTCGCTCACCCAGTCTCCTCGAATCCCTGACTTCACCCGGCCGCCACTGCACAGCCCGCCTCGGTCAATGCCGCCCTCGCGTGACTACGCAGGTCATCCGTGGCAAGAGGTGCATCCGGGCTGCGCACCCACGCTGCGATCCTCAGCCTCGCGCCACCTGACTTCGGGTAGCTCGCCACCGTGATCACCGGCGCGAGCGTCGTCCCGCCTAGCACCCGCGGCTCGTCTGCCACCAGCTTCTTCAACTCGCCAATGGCCGCATCCACATCCTTGCGCTGCGCCAGTTCAACGTCCACTTCGATACGCTGTGTGCCGCCGCTACTGTAGTTGATGACAGGATTGCTCCAGATCAGGCTGTTCGGCACGAACACGGCGTTGCCGTCGCTGCGCTCGATGCGTGTGGTGAAGAGTCCCACTTCGCGCACGATGCCAGCAGCGGCGCCGCTGCCTTCGATGACGTCACCGGCACGGAATGGCCGCAGCATCAGCAGCATGATGCCCGCCGCAATGTTCTGCAGCGTGCCCTGCAGGGCCAGCCCGATGGCGAGGCCGGCGGCGCCCAGCACCGCCAGCACGCTGGCGGTCGCGATGCCTACCTCACTCAGCGCGGCGATAAACGCCACCACGCGCACCGCCCACGTGCCCATTGCCTTGAGCATGGGGCCGAGCGTCGGGTCGGCATGCGTATGCGCAAATGCGTTGGCGAATAGCGTGCCAATGCGGTTCGAAAGCCACCAGCCCACGGCAAGGATCAGGGCGGCGACAATCAGATGGAGCACGTCGTAAGCCACCGTCACCATCAATGACGGCTGGAAATGCAGAAGTCGTGTCAGCAAGTCGTCCATGGTTCGCTCGTTATTCTTGCGGGGATATATTCCCTGACGTGCTTTGGGCGAATATGTTCCCGTGCATGGAAGCGGATCTAAAAGAGAAGCACAAGCGTTCGCATATTCGCATCGTGCAACTCGCAAAATGGCGGTGCTTTATGGTCAGGACTACCATGTGGTAAGCATTGCGGGTCAAGTTGACCGGTCCGCAGGAAATGGTCGGGCCTTCCGAATGACGCACACAGCGTCGAACAATTTTCTATCCTTAGGATGACGATCCGCGCGAGCGTGGATCCATCGAAAGGCACGTTTATTGCTGTCGGGTGTAGGTTTAGCGCGGAGCGCGTCTCCGTGAAAGGCAGTCAGTTGACCGTGTTTGCGGACAATCAGAGTCATCGCAAGGATCACAAGACAGTCGTCGAGTGGATTCTGGATCAGACGAGGCAGGCCGGCATCGAGGGTGCGACCGTAATCGGAGTGAGCGAGAGTATCGACTTGCACGGCAAGTACCATGCAGCGCGCTTTTTCGAACTGGTCGACCAGCCGGTCGTGGTCACAGTAGCGTCGGACTATTCACGTATCGACGTGCTGCTCGATCACCTGCGGCAGGGAGGCGTACGGCTGTTCTATACGCGCGGTCCGGTCGAATACGACGTGCTTGGAACGAGCGAAGCAGTAACCGGCGAGTAGTGGATTTCGAAGGTCTTACGCATCTCGTTGCGCGCGGTGAGCCTGTCCTTGCCGCGGCCGGTCAACGCGGTGCGTGAGAATGCAGGAAGGCCGATTCGGCTTAAGGAGAATAACCATGAAGGACGTCCCAAGGCTTTTGCATGACCGGGGATTATTCGACGTCGCGTTCGCGCATGTCAGGGATATCGATACGTCTGTGCATGAAGGAGCAATGTTTGGCTGCCCAGCGGCTTTTGTCGGCGCGCACATGGCGTTTTGTGTCTACGGTAGCGGCATTGGCATCAAGCTTCCAGCCGAGCGCGCCGCGGCGCTAGTTCACGTGGGTCGAGCCTTCGCCTTCCAGCCATACGGACGTGCGCCTATGCGCGAATGGGTCGAAATTCGCATTACCCGCGACCGTATCGCCGAAATCGCAGGCGTGCTCATCGAGGCCATCGAATACTCACGCAGAGACGCAAGCGCGGCGCCGACCCACGCACGCGGCGCGCGACCGATGCACGTCAACTAGCGCAGCGGCTTCGGCACGCTGTCATGAGGCGGGCGAGGCGGCCATGAAGGGCGGTCCCGCCCACGACATCGCCGATGTCCTGCCTCACACGTCTTCGAGACGCTTTGCTCTGGTTGGCCGCTCGTCGCGCCAGCCACCGAACCGGCACGGCTGACACGACGGCGAGCATCACGTTCAGTTGCCCACGTACCCGGTCGGCGTCGTCACGTTCGCCTGGGCGACGCTTGCGTTATTCGACACCACGTACACGGGCGCTTCAGTCAGATTCAGCGCCAGCGTGCCGTTGGTGTAGTTCATCGCTTGCGGGTTGCCCATCATGTCGATGACCTGCACGGTGCCGCTGGTGCCCGGCGCATCCACGGTAAGGTTATAAGGCACGCTATACGTCGAGCTGAATCCCGTGCTCGCGCTCCACACATCGTTGTTGTGGGTCCACAGTGCCGTGATCACTGCACCGTTGCCGAGCTGCTGGAACGAGTACGCGTAGACGCCGGAAGGCGTGCCGTTCACCGGACCGAGCGTGTTGGTGCCGTCCAGAATGTGCGTCAGCGCGCTCACTGCCATCGCAGCCGGCTTGGGGCTGATGTTGGTGGCACCGAATGCGCCTTGTGCATCGGCGAGGTCAAAGAAGGTACCGTAGCCGATTTCGCCCGGGTAGTCCGCGCCGTAGAACACGTAGCTCTGATCCACACCTTCACCCAGCAGGATGATGTGGGTCCGGGCCACAACCGCGGCTTGCGCGAACAGCACATTGGCGGTCGGATAGTTTGGACCGTACGAGCTGCCGAGGTCATAGCTGATGCCCACCTCGGTCTGGTACAGCCTCGTGCCAGGCTTGTAGTCCGCCACCATTTCTGTACGCAGCGCACGAATCTCGTTCATCAACGCGCTGGCGGCGGTGGCCGGGTCGGGATCGGTCGCGACGCGCTCAGGCGGATGCGAAGGTGAGGTGCCCGCATCGTAATAGCCATGTGTCGAGATGGCGTCGATATAGTTGCCGAAGCCGAGCGACGCGATACGCTGCAGGCGGGTGGTCGTCAGCGACGGGAAGGCGTCGGTCGGTCCCATGACGATTGCATGCGGGTCGGTCGAGTGGATGCCTTGATACACCGACTGATACATCGCGACGAAATTGGCGTCGGTGTCGTTCCAGAACTGGTTCGGTTCCCACGTC
>JBEKNG010000468.1:0-5190 GCA_049523075.1 Paraburkholderia sp. | reverse complement strand
ATGCCCTTGTTCCGGAACGACGAGCAGACGCGCTCCGCGTACGCGGTTGTCTTTCACGCGAATGGCCGACTCAGGCGGTTCGCCTTTCCATTGCGGCAGCGGGACTTGCGGGCGTGCTGCTGGAGAGGGGAGTCCATCGGCGGTGGCAAAATTGGCCCACCGGTCTTCGTACCAGGGCCACGCTTCTTCATAGCGTCCCGCAGCCAGCAGTACCGGACCGAGATGCCCACGGGCGCTGAGATAGCCGGGTGCAAGCGCGACGGCGTGCCGCAGGTGCCGCTCGGCCTCGTCCAGTGCACCCAGATCCTTCGCAACCACACCCAGGTTGGCGCGTGCCTGCACATTGTCCGGTTCGAGTTCGAGCAGCTTGCGATAGCTGAGGGCCGCTTCTTCGAGGAACCCCTGCACGAACAGTGTTCCCGCTTCGTAGTAGCGCAGCTTGATTAAACCGGGCTGAAGCGCGAGACCTTGCCGGGTCGTGTGCAGCGCGCTGGCATAGGCCTTCTGCTTGATTTGAATCACGCACAGCGTCGTGTAGAAGTCTGCATGGGGATGGACCTCGATCGCACGCTCCAGCCAGCTTTGCGCGGCCTCGAACTGATTCGAGTCGAGCGCCAATAGTCCACGCAAGTAAAGGGCGCCGGGCCGCTCTGGGTCTTGCTCGAGGATTCGCTCAACGGCGGCTTGCGCCGTGGCGATATCCCCAGCCTGGCGTGCTGCTTCGGCCTCGTGATACCAGGTTTGAATGTCGTCAGACGGCGAGCGGGATGGGATTGGCATGATGGGCGAGGCAGTGTGCGTTGCGCGGTCGGGCGTCAATTGTCCGCGCGACGAACCCATGAGTCTGTAGGACCGTTCCGAAACGTCCGATGCGAATAGACGGGTGGCCGCTCCGGAAGCGACTGTCTCGTATGTCGGTTCTCATGTCGCGCCTTTGAGAATCCTCTGAGTGTTTGCCGCGCTCGCTTCCGATATATTTTTTTGCTTCATTCAGCGATGCCAATTGCCGTGCCGTCGACCTGTCGCGGTATGGCTGCATCACCGGTTCAGTGCCTGTTCAGCGTCATTGGACAAGCTCGGCTCGCTGAGCAAATCAAAAATGATTCGACCGATATTCAAATGGATAACCTCGCCGTCTCCGATCAGTTCATCAAATCGTTACTGTTCGCGTTTTTCCTGAGTGCTGTAATCATTTTCGTGCTGCAACTGACCAATCTCATCGACCCGGATCACCTCGTGGGTCGCGAAGGGGTCGCATGGCTGGTTGCCACCGTCATCTGCGTGGCCGAGCCGCTGTTGCGTCATCACGGCGTCCTGAAGGGAGCCATCGAAAGCCGGATCGGCGAGTTCACCAAGGCGAGCACGCTCGGCCGTCTGATTGGTGCGCCGGCCGGTTGCCTGTTTGCCTGGGCCATCACGATCGTCGGGTCTTGAGCCGCGTTTTTGTACAGGTTTGCAAAATATCGTCAAGGATTCCAGATTAAATTCAAGATGGGTCAACGGCTTGTACGGGAAGCCGTTAAACACACGACCGCTACCAGGTCGCCCATTCAATCATGGCTTTTTTCAGGAAATCCAGACAGTGAACAAGCAGATCACCATTGCCGCTCTCGCAGGACTGTTTTCGCTCGGCGCATTCGCCCAGGCATTGGCACCCGTCGCTGCACCCGCACAAGAGCAGGCCGCGGTCCCGGCCGACGCTGCGTCCGGGGTGAAGCATCACCACAAGCATCACAAACAGCACAAGCACCACGCGTCGGCAGCGACCGAGGCATCCGCGGCAGTGCCGGCCTCCGCTCCGGCCGCGAAGCCCTAAGTCTCGCTTCGGTCCGCGTCCGCGCTTCGCCAACCGGGAAAGACCATGTATCCGTGCGCTCCCTCTCGCTGGCGGCTTCTGCTGCTTTGCGCCGCGCTGACAACCCTCACGGGTTGCGTGAGCGTGCATCGCCCGGTGGCCTCGAACGCGGCCACTGCGGCGCAAGCGTCTTCTGCTTCGACGGCGGCAGATGCATTGGTGCCTGTCGAAGCGGGCTCTTACCGCGTCAACGCCGGCGATACGTTGGTGAGTATCGCGAAGTCTTTCGGGCGCGCTCCAGCGGCGGTTGCGCGCTGGAACAAGATGTCGACGACCGATGCGGTTTCGGCCGGGCTGGTACTGCGAGTTGCGCCGCCGGAGAGCGCCGCGCCTAAGTCGGTGCCGGTCCCAACCGCCAAACCGGCGGCAAACGCCAAACTCAGCCCCACTCCTGCTCCTGCTCAGGCGGAGGCAAGCCGCTTCAAGTGGCCGGTTCCCGGTCCCATCACCGCGAAGTTCTTCACAGGGCGCTCCAAGGGCGTCGAACTGGGCGGCCGCGTGGGCGAACAGGTCAAGGCTGCCGAAGACGGTCGGGTGGTCTACGCAGGAGCACGCATCAAGCCTTATGGCCGATTGATTGTCATCAAGCATGACGGCCATTTCGTGACGGCTTACGGCAACATCCGCAAACTGCTGGTCGAGGAAGGCACTGTCGTCACACAAGGACAGAGCATCGCCGAGATGGGCGCCGACGCCAACGGCAGTGGCTCCCTCAAGTTCGAAGTACGCAAAGATGGCAAGCCGGTCGACCCGTCGGTCTATCTGCCTAAACGCCCCGGCTAAGTGCTCGCGTCTGGCGTCGGCCATAACCGCCGAGCACTTGCCTCATCACCTGATCGTCTCGCGCCATGGCGGCGCCGCCGAGTTCATCTCATCGGGCACGTTTTTTTGAAAGCATATCGTTTCTATCGAAACCTTGGAATTCTGTTGTCCTTATCGTTGCTGGCGGGCTGTATGCAGCCGCCCGGCATAACCGGGCAGGCCAGCTACGAGAAGCCACCCAAGGAAGAATCAAGGACTGTCGCGGCAACGGTGCCGTTTGGCAGTGAGGGCTCGCCGCTCTTACCGGGAGCGTCGGAACAGCCGCCCTCGCAGACCGGGACCGCATCGTCGCAGGACGAGAGCGGGGACGCGTCGCCCTTCTGGCAATCCGGGTTAGCGTCCTACTATGGCAACAAGTTTCAGGGCCACCGCACTGCAAGCGGTGAGCGTTACGATTTGCATGCGCTGACTGCGGCACACAGAACGCTGCCGCTAGGTTCCTACGTGCGCGTAACAGCCGTGTCGAGTGCGCGCTCGGTGATCGTGCGGATCAACGACCGTGGACCTTTTATACACGGCCGGGTGATCGACTTGTCCTACGCGGCCGCAGCGGCGCTCGACCTGCCACGCACCGGCACCCTGCTTGTCAGAATCGAGACCGTGACAAAACAAGAAGCCGGCGCGTAGTGCTGGTGGGCCGTGCGCGCTATCTGTGTGCCTGAACGGCGCACGCTCAGGCGGCCAGCTTGGTGGCCGCTTCATCCACCTGGCCGCGCGTCACGGACAACTCTTCGAGCCACGCATCCGCATAGATGGCGCCCGTCTCACGTTCGAGGCGCGCGATCGTCGCCGCGCAGCGCGTCGCGTCCTTCGGCGTCGCGATAAAGTCCTTTACGGATTGACCCGCCTTGAATGCGTCGAACAGCGGCACGCGGATATCGTCGGGCAATGCGCGGGTCCACTGGTACGGCTTGCCGTTGTAGGTGAACGACGGCGGCAGCACGCGCTCCTTCTTCGCGGCCGGGATCAGGCCGTAAGTGCGTGCGGCTTCGCCGATTTGCTCCGGCGAAAACAGCTCGTCAGGCCCAATGTCGAACTGCTGGATATAGGCTTCCATAGCCTGCATGGCTGCGGCGCGATCGTCGCGCTTTTGCTGTGCGCGGGCCACGATGTCGCGCAGTTCGTCAGCTTCCCCGGTGGTAATCGTGAAGCTCGCCTGCTTCTGCTGGAGTTCGGAAAAACGCTGGAATTCGGAATCGGTCAGAAGTTTGGCCATGAGATATCAATAGCGCACGCAGGACGATGCCCACGCCGCGACATTTTTAAGAGGGTCGCCATTCTAAACCATGCGAGCCCGGGCGACTGCTAGCCGGTGTCCTCGCGAAACATCGACAACGCCTCGAGCGTCTCGCGCAGCAGGACGGTCACTGCGTCGAGGGTCGGTGCGACGTATTCGTCGATGCGCCGCAGATACGGACATGTCAGCGCGGCGATCGCCTGGCCGGACGGCCCGAGCAGCGGAAAGGTCAGATCCGTAACGCCGAAAATCTGCTGGCTGTCTTTCTGCGAAAACCCTGCGGTGCGGATCTGCTCGCAGGTTTGTTCGAGCGCGTCGCGGTCGATCGTGACCTCGCCCTTTACCTTGGTATGTTCGGCAAGCATGTGCTCGCGTTGCTCGCCGGTTTGAAAGGCCAGCATGACGCGGCCTGAGCCGGTGTCAATCAGCCCTACGCGCGAGCCGAGGCGCACTGACATCCCCCACGTACCCGGACCGTCGACCTGGGCGATCACCAGCAGATTGCCGCGGTCGTACACGACCAGGTGGCACGACTGTTCCGCGCGGTCCGAGAACCGCTGCATCAACGGCAGGGCTTCGTAGATCAGCCGGTTCATCGGCGGATGGCGATGCGCCAGCGCATACAGCTTCAGACTCAGCGAATAACGGTCACCCCCCGCCGAGCGCACCACGTATTGCCGGGCGACCAGACGCTCGAGCATCCGGTACATCTCGCTCGCGTTGCGCCCCAGAAGCTTGGTGATTTCGGCGCGTGTCAGTCCGTCTTTCTGCTCGGCGAGCAGTTCGAGGATATCGAGGCCTTTGTCCAGTGCGGGGGCGCGGTAACGGTCGGCGTCGTCTCTTTCTTCCGCTTCCATCATGAGTGGGTTCCCGTTGTCGACCGGAGTTGGCGCTTTAGCGCGTCCTCCGGTCCCATGCAAGGCTGTGCAGGTCTCATTGTTATCCGGCGCGTGAGTGTAGAGCGTAATTGACCACACGTGGCCAGGGAAAGTCCGGACGGGTGGTGCAATGCAGAATGCTTGACTTACGAAAGTCCGTATATGAATAATACGTTCATTGGTGAATTAACGCACACCAATATTCATAAGAAAGCGCAGGACGATGCGCCGGCCCGCCCAGGAGCCCGGTTCAGGTAGTTCAAACAAACGCATGGGATCGGATCAAGCGGTGAAGCGCTAACTCCGGTCGTCCAAGGAGACAGAAATGACGTTCGCAAAAGGGCCGCACGCAGCCCGCCGTTTTATTCAGGGTGCTTTGTCCGCCGGGGTCGCCGCCG
>JBEKNG010000467.1:0-5200 GCA_049523075.1 Paraburkholderia sp. | reverse complement strand
CCTGGGGGTATCCGTCGACGAAGGGACGTGGGTCATCACGATCTTCGCGGCCGCCAACGCCGTATCCATTCCACTGACGGGGTGGCTCACGCAGCAGATCGGCCAGATCCGGCTTTTCGTCGGAGCGATCCTGATGTTCGTGTTCGCCTCGTGGCTGTGCGGCATCGCACCGAACCTGCCGTTCCTGCTCGGCGCGCGGATTCTGCAGGGTCTCGTGGCCGGTCCGCTGATTCCGTTGTCCCAGGCCGTCCTGCTCAGCTCTTACCCGAAGGCCCGGGCCAACATGGCGCTGGCGCTCTGGGCAATGACTGCTACGGTGGGCCCAATCGCGGGGCCGGTGCTCGGCGGCTGGATCACTGACAATTACAGCTGGTCCTGGATCTTTTACGTCAACATCCCGGTCGGCTTCATCGCGGCCGGCGCCACCTGGATCATCTACCGCAAGCGCGAAACGCCGACGAAGAAACTCCCCATCGACGCCGTAGGTCTCGCGCTGCTCATCACGTGGGTCGCATCACTTCAGGTGATGCTCGACAAGGGTCGGGATCTCGACTGGTTCTCGTCTCCCGTGATCGTTGTTCTGGCGCTGACAGCCCTCGTCAGCTTCGCGTTCTTCCTCGTGTGGGAGTTGACCGAGGAGCATCCGGTCGTCGACCTCAGGCTCTTCGCGTTGCGGAATTTCAGCAGCGGCACGATTGCGATTTCTGTCTCCTACGCGCTCTACTTCGGCAACCTCGTGCTACTGCCGCAGTGGATGCAGGAGTATCTCGGCTACCGGGCTTATGACGCGGGACTTGTCACCGCGCCGGTCGGCATTTTCACGGTGCTGCTTTCCCCTTTTATCGGGCGCATGCTGCAGTTGGCGGACGCGCGGGTCCTGGTGTCAATCGCGTTCGTTGGTCTGGCTAGTGTGTTCTTTATGCGGACGCAGTATCTGAGTACGGTGGATACCTGGCATCTGGTTCTACCGACCTTGCTGCAGGGCATTCCGACTGTCCTGTGGTTCGTCCCGCTCGTGTCGATCATCCTGTCGGGGCTGCCGCCCGAGCGCATTCCGGCGGCAGCCGGGCTATCCAATTTCGCGCGTATTTTCTGCGGCGCTGTGGGTACGTCCATCGCGGGTACAGTCTGGAGTCACCGGACCGCCGTGCATCACGTTCGACTCATGGAGCAGGCTAACATCGATAACCCGCTTTTCAATCAAACGATCGCATCGTTGCAATCGCAACTACATCTGGATTTAGGGTCTGCTCACGCATTGTTTGAATCGATGGTTACGAGTCAGGCTGCGGTCATGGGGCTGGACGATTTCTTCTATGCGTCGACTTTCATCTTTATTCTCATCATCCCGCTGATCTGGATCACTCGTCCAGCGAAGGGCGGTGGAGACTCGGGAGAAGCGTCCGCGGCTCATTGAGCCCTTTACTCGACGATTCCAACCAGATTGTCGATGTCCTTCTGTATACGGATTCTTGCCTCCTGCATGGCGTCATCACGTGTGGAGGCGACGAGTGGGAGCATTAGCCCCGAACCTTTGAATTCCGCTTCGAATTGCACCCACGCTGCATAGGCGCAGACGCCGGAATCTTTTTGTACGACGTTCAGCGTGACGTTGTAGGTGCGACGCTTACCGTGCTTGCGGGTGTATTGAAAACGGCTTAATTCAGGTTTGTACATTAGTGTTCCTCCGCTCTGCAGTTTCTGGTTTGGACAGTCGCACTGAGGTGCAATCGAGGCGAGAGGCAGTCCTCAGCGACCTGGTCGCATCTCTCGGGCGCAACTGCGCAGCATCAGCGCGTTGCTGCGTCGTCAATGCCTGACGAGCCGCCGAACGGGCCGCGAGGGATCGGTAAGCCATCCACGAAAGCAGTGGCGCAACGTACCGCGAACTCGTATGCGCAGGTCTGGCTTGCGAACTGACCGAGGTTACCCAATGAGGTGGACTCGCCGTCGTCCTTCAAGATGCAGGCACGCGCGATGAACGTGTTGCCGGATCTGATGCTTGACGGCTGGATGGCTGCACCGCGGTGATATAGAACCATGAGATATCCACAATATCGAGATGACGGAAAGCTTATTGTAATGTCGTAATTTCGATTGTGGGTGACCGTTACCTTTCCTCATCCGGCGCTTAAATACGACGAAAGGCCGGTCCTGAGTTCCTGACTCTGAGCGGCGGCTTTCTGGTCGACTGACTTCAACACACGGCACCTATCGAAGATCAGAAGGTCTTGCGCAAGCCGATTGCGGCACCAACGTTGTTGGTACGGCCAATATTGTCAACTGCGCCGGTGGCCGGGCTGGTCGAACCCGGGTAGTCCGCAGCAAACGCACCGTTGCCACGCGCGAAGTCCACGGTGCAATACACTTCCGTGCGCTTCGTGAACGAGTATTCGGCCAGAACGGTACCGGAGTAGTTAATACCGTTGCCGAGCCCGCCGTCGAGCAGTTCGGCATTGCGGGTGTGACCGTAGTAGCCGGCGAACGTGAACAGCAGGGGGCCCGTTGCCTGCCAGTTGGCGCCAACGTAAAGCGTATCGTCGATGCGATTCGGGCTGCTGCCCGGCAACGTCGGTGCGCCAGCTTGCTGCATGTCAATGTCAGTCGTGCCACTCTGATCTTGCGCGTGCAACCAGCCGCCCAGCAGGCGTACAGCAGGGGTGATCTGATACGCGCCACTCAAGTGCAGCATATTGATCTTTGCGCCGTTGACCAGGCTGCCCTGGGTGGTAGGCACAGAGGTTTGCTGGAAGCCTGCGTCGAGCGATGCGGGGCCGAGCACATACGTTACTTCCACACCATACGTGCTGCCGAGGCCGACTGCGCCAGCCTGGTTGCCGAAGCCGTAGAGTGCATCGATGGTCAGACCACTAAACGATACGGTGTACTTGACTGAGTTGTTGACCTCAAGATACGGGCCTATACCATTCCACACCCAGCTGTCTTGCCAGTAGTCTCCCACTGTCAACGGGTCAAACACATCACCCATTGTGTCGTAGAGCGGGGCATATTGGCGACCGAAGGTTAGCGTGCCGTAGGTGTTGCTCGACAGACCAACGTACGCTTGTCGGCCGAACAACTCGTTTGGAGAACTCAATTTTCCGTCGAAAGCCGTGAACTGGTTTTCGAGGCGGAAGACTGCGGACAGGCCGCCACCCAGGTCTTCACTGCCTCTCAGGCCCCAACGGCTGTTGGTTTCCGGGCCGACAGTCATGCCGATCAGGTCTTTGCCATCCGGTGCAGCGTTCGTCTGATACCGGATTGCAGTATCAACGAGGCCATACAGCGTGACGGAGCTTTGTGCGAATGCCGACGTCGCCGCACCAGCGAAGAGTGCACCCGCTGCACTGGAAATCACGATTTTCTTCATCTGGTGGGTCTCCTTGGATGACCAATTATGTAAGCGGCACATGCCCTGCCAGACTGGATGAACGAGACTATGGCTGAAAGGATAGTCCTTCACTTTTTCCGTTTATAGCCTTAGGTGGCGTCGTAAATGAAATGGTTGGATTTGCGCAACATTAACTTGCATGCGGATATCTGAACGTCAATTCCGCCGAGGAACCTACGGAAATACATCGTCGGGGGAATGCATACATACCGCTAAAGTTCGGCGAGCCGGGGTCGATATATATGAAGAATACCCTTCACTCATGCTGAACAATTTGGGAGGCTAACGGGTGCCGGTTGCTCACCGCAGGAGTATCCAATCGTCAATAGATCTGTCGGCGGCTTGCTCGAGAGGCAATTTTGTCCCTCATGACATGTTCAATGAAAGGGTTCCGGAAGTATGAAACTGTCTTTTGTTCAGAAGCTCTGGCTGCCGCTGATCCGCGTCCGGAATATGCGGTACGGCGAAGACGGATATTTCGTGATCCTAAATGAGCAGCTGACGACGCTGATGGACCCACCGAGCATTAACGCCAGCTCGGACAAGATTGACAACATTGTCGGCATCGTAGAGGGTATCGCCTTCCAGAGCAATATCCTGAAGCGGGCCGCACCGCCGCCCGTTGGTTTGACAGGGCGTGGGACGACGGCCGGAACCGTCGAGATAAAACCCGCGCAGGCACGGCGTGCCCTCAGCACGCGGCGACTCTCAACCGAATCCGCCGCCACCGGTCCCCTCAATCCTGCCGCCCAGCCTGACTGGCAGACGTTCTAAGGCCCAACGGAAAAGCAAGCATGAACGCCATGTCGTCTCGTTGGGCCAGCAATCTCCAGACAGTGCTGCTTGCGTTGGCGGTGACGTCGGTCGCGGACCTGGTCTGCTGGTCGCTCAAGACCATGGGCGATGATATTGCGCCCATCTGGTTTGCCAACGCGGTCTTTCTCGCGCAGATGGTAGTTGCGCAGCCCCGGCAGCGATATTGGGTGCTTGCCGGCGGAGCGCTTGGCAATTTCGCGGCCAGGCTGATCGCCGGTGAGAGTCTGGCGGCGGTCTTTTGGTATTCGTTCAGCGGAATCCTCGAGGTGGTAATTGCGCTGCAGTTCATCCCACGCATTTCCACGGTTGCCGAACTGATTCGTCCCAAACTGCTCGTCAGGTTTCTCGTCGGTGGAGTCCTGCTGGCGCCGATTGCACCAGGGTTACTTGAGACGGCTTTTCTGGGCCGGCAACTGAGCGGCCCGCCACTACTGGCCTTGGTCCGTTGGTACGTTTCGCATGCGCTGGGCCTCGCCATTTTCACGCCCGCACTCGTGGCCTTCTGGACCGGTGAAGTGACTCAAGTTCTGCGCGCGGCCAACCGCATGAAGACCGGTCTTCTGTTGCTGCTGGTTTGCGCTGCCACCGTGGACGTATTCGGGCAAAGCCGTTTTCACCTGCTCTACTGGACCCTTCCGCCCATCGCGCTGCTTGCATTTCAGGCAGAACTTGCCGCCGTGCTGACTGGCCTGCTGCTGTGCCTGGCGATTGCGGTGTGGTTCACGATGCACGGCCTGGGCCCGTTCTGGATCGAGCCTTACCGGAGCATGCAGGGCCGCATCTTTGCCCTGCAGCTGTACTACATGGCGGCGCTGGCTATCGCGTTGCCCATCAGTGCCGCCCAGGCACAGCGCAAGCGCCTCATCGCACGGCTACGTGACGGCGAGCGGCGATACCAGGTGCTCGCGGAGACCGCGACCGATATCGTCATGAGCATGGGGCTGGACGGCAGGCTCACCTATGTTTCGTCTCGGGCTACCCCGGCGCTGGGTT
>JBEKNG010000466.1:0-5220 GCA_049523075.1 Paraburkholderia sp. | reverse complement strand
AACTCCGCGGAGCACGGCATTTCTGCCGACGAGAAGACGCTCGCCATTGCGCTCGGCGCGCGCGTCGCGCGCACGGCCGCAGTCATGAGCGAACGGCCGTGAGCGTGCCGGATCAGGGTGCGGAAAAGTTTGTGCCGGGAGCGCCACCCACCCGCCGGCGCAGCGCTGCACTTGGCGCGACCGCAGCGCTAATCGCGCTGATCGCACTCTCGATTGCCTGGGAATGGTGGCTCGCGCCGCTGCGGCCAGGCGGCACCGCGCTCGTCATCAAAGCGGTACCGCTGCTGCTGGCGCTGCCCGGCGTGCTGCGCCAACGGCTCTATACGCTGCAATGGGCCTCGATGCTGATCCTGCTGTATTTTGCCGAAGGCATCGTGCGCGGCATGAGCGACCGTGGCCTGTCCGCCCAGCTCGGCTGGCTCGAGACGCTGCTTGCGCTGGTGTTCTTCGTCTGCGCGCTGGCTTACGTCGCTCCGTTCAAGCGGGCTGCGCGGCGTGCGAAACGGGCCGCGACTGCCCCACTTCACTGACTGACCATCATGACCGAACACGCTTCTCAACCGGCATCCCAGACCGCCTCGGGAGCAGGCTCAAGTACAGGATCAATTGCGCAATCGAGCGCCGCCTTCATCGCCGCCTGCCGTAACACCATCGGCGCGGCGCACGTCCTTACCGCCTCGCACGACACCGCTCCCTACCTCACCGACTGGCGCCACCGCTACGCCGGCGCGGCATGTGCGGTGTTGTGTCCGTCGACGCCCGCCGAGGTCGCTGCGCTGGTGAAGCTGGCAGTCGAATATCGCATCGCACTGGTGCCGCAGGGCGGCAATACGGGCCTCGCCGGCGGCGCCACGCCGGACGCGAGCGGCGCGCAAGCCGTGCTGAGTCTGCGGCGCCTGAACCGGGTGCGCGACATCGACCCTCACAACAACACGATCACCGTCGAGGCCGGCGTCATCCTCGCTGACGTCCAGGCTCGCGCAGAAGAAGCCGGCCGCCTGTTCCCGCTGAGTCTTGCCGCCGAAGGCAGTTGTACGATCGGCGGTAACCTCGCCACCAACGCGGGCGGCACCGGGGTGCTGCGCTACGGCAACACGCGCGAACTGTGCCTCGGCCTCGAAGTGGTCACCCCGCAGGGCGAGTTGTGGGACGGCCTGCGTGGACTGCGCAAGGACAACACCGGCTACGATCTGCGCGATCTGTTCATCGGCGCGGAAGGCACGCTCGGCATTATCACCGGCGCTGTCCTGAAGCTCCATCCGCAGCCCGCTGCGCGCGTCACGGCGCTCGCCGCACTCGCCTCCCCGCATGCCGCGCTCGATTTTCTGGTGCTCACCCAACGCTTTGCCGGGCCGCTCCTGACCGGCTTCGAGTTGATGTCGGATTTCTGCCTGCGGCTCGTCGGCCGGCATTTTCCCCAGCTGCGCTATCCGTTCGCCGAGCCGCACGGGCAAGTCGTGCTGCTGGAACTGTCGGATAGCGAAAGCGAAGAACATGGGCGCGCCCTGTTCGAGCGGCTGATGGAAACCGCGCTGGATGACGGTCTGGTGGAAGACGCGGTGGTCGCGGAAAACCTCGCACAATCGCAGGCGTTCTGGAATCTGCGCGAACACATTTCGCTCGCGCAGGCTGAAGAGGGTCTCAACATCAAGCACGACATCGCGGTGCCGATCTCGCGGATTGGCCACTTCATCGAAGCAACCGACGCTGCCATTGCTCAAGCCGTGCCTGGCGCGCGGATGGTCACGTTCGGGCACCTGGGCGACGGCAACCTGCACTACAACGTGCAGGCGCCCGAAGGCATCGACGCAAAGGCATTTCTTGCGGAATTCCAGAGCCCGATCAACCAGATCGTCTATGACAGCGTGCACCAGCATCGCGGCAGCATCAGCGCGGAACACGGACTCGGCCAGTTGAAAGTCGACGAAGCGATGCACTACAAAACAGATGTCGAAGTGCGGTTGATGCGCGCCGTCAAACGCGCACTCGATCCGCTGAACCTGATGAACCCAGGCAAGGTGCTACGCCAAGAGCACGAACCTGGAGCCTTGAAGCAGGAGTGCCGTAAGTGAAGATCCGGGTACTGTCTGATCTGCATCTGGAAAACGACGAGCCGGAGGTCATTCCGCATGCTCAAGCGGATCTGATCGTGCTCGCCGGCGACATCCACAATCATGCGGCCGGCCCGCGCTGGGCCGCGGAGACCTTCGATGGCGCCGTGCCCGTCGTCTACGTGCCGGGCAATCACGAATACTATGACGGCGAGTTCGGCGCGCTGGAAGCGGCCATGCACGACGCGGCGGCGTCGGTCGATAACGTCCACCTGCTGAACAATGCGGCGCTGGTCGACCCGGCCGGCGAGTGGCGCGTACTCGGCACCACCTTGTGGACCGACTTCACGCTGTATGGCGCCGACGATGAAGCGCTCGCGGCATCGATCGCCGCGGCCCAACGAGCGATGCTGGATTTCCGCGGCCTGATCCAGGTGACATGGCCGCATGGCGGCACAGGAACCAGCGGTGTCATAGGCATCACGGACGCCACGGCGGCACGCGATTTCACGCCCGCCGACACGTTAGCCTTGCATGCACAGGCGCGGGCGTGGCTCGAGGGCGAACTGGCCAAAACATTTGGGGGTAAAACGATTGTCGTCACGCATCATGCGCCGCATCGGCTGAGTCTGGCCGAGCGTTATGCGGACAACCGGGTTTCGGCCGGGTTCGTCAACCACCTGCCTACGCTCGTGCGCTCGCCGGCCGCACTGTGGATTCATGGCCATACGCATACAGCGTTCGACTACATGGTCGACGGCACGCGCGTGGTGTGCAACCCACGCGGCTACATCGATCGTCGAACGGGGCAACCTGAAAATCCGCAGTTTGCGTGGGACAAGGTAGTCGAAATCTAGCGCGAACACGATGCGCTGCGCGCACCGCCAGCGGCGCACCACTCGCGTGATCCGACGCTCAGCGGCGGCGGGAGTAGCCGGCTGCGTCGCGGCGCTCGGCCCGGATGGGGATCAGTTGCGGTTGCGCCCGCAGGTTGCGCAGCAGATCGCGCGACGCGGCAATTCCAATCAGTCCCAGCATGACGGCCACGCCGATCAACAGATGCGTATCCATGAGTCCCTCTTCATTCCAGTAGTGTCCAGTTCCTGACAGCCAGCCAACGCGGTCTGCCAGTGCGATGACCCAACGTTACCAAATCAGATCGGTGCCGGAAGTAAGGAAATGTTGCGACGCCGCACATGTGTAACAGTGCGTCATGCGCGCCCCGCAGGCCGTCAAGGCCACCGCGCAGCGTCTTGTCGAGCCGGCGCGCAGCCGAAGCGCGGTCACGGCCCGATCGCGATTCAGGTACGCGCGAACTTGCGCAGTTCGGCTTGATCTGCAGCCAGCGTCGCCGGCAACTCGTCGCGCAGGAATTCGACCCAGGTGCGGATCTTCGCGTCGAGATACTGGCGCGACGGGTATAGCGCGTACAGATTCATTTCCTGCGACGTGTACTCCGGCATCACCCACACCAACTGGCCACTGCGCAGGCCGGCGATTGCCGAGTAGATCGGCAGCAGGCCGAGGCCCATCCCCTCACGCACCCCAACAGCCAGCGCTTCGGCCACATTCACCTGGAAGGTCGCCGCGCCGTGTGCAAAGGTTTCCTGACCGTTTGGGCCGTCGAAGGTCCACTCGTCGGTCGGGAACACCGGCGTGACCATTTGCAGGCAGGTATGGCGGCTCAGGTCCGAAGGCGACTTCGGCACGCCATTGCGCTCCAGGTAGGCGGGCGACGCGCAGGTAATACTGAATGCGCTGCCCAGGCGCTGCGACACCAGGCCCGAGTCGGGCAGATCCTGCGCCAGCACGAGTGCGACGTCGTAGCCCTCGTCGAGCAGATCGGGCACGCGCGCGGCCAGCGTCAATTCAACATGCACGTCCGGGTAGCGCTTCTGATAACGCCCGACGGCCGGTACGACATAGTGCTGGCCAAAACTCGTCATGGCGTGGACTTTGAGCTTGCCGGACGGCCTTGCGTGAGCGTCGCTCGCCTCGGCCTCCGCCTGATCGACGTAGGCGAGAATCTGCTCGCAACGCTGCAGATAACGCTCGCCGGCCTCGGTGAGCGCGATACGGCGCGTGGTGCGATTGAGCAACCGCGTACGCAGATGCGCTTCGAGATCCGAAACCGCGCGCGAGGCATAGGCGGTGGTCGTATTCAGGTGCTGCGCGGCACCCGTGAAGCTGCCCGCTTCGACAACGCGGACAAATACGCGCATGTTTTGAAGCGTATCCATACATATCCTTACCGAGACGAGGCGATTGTTACATGCTTCGCAAGAGCGATTGTCTCAATTACTGTAAAAATGCCTTGCATCTTTACTGGTTATTCAGGAATAGGTCGAAAAATATAATAACGGACAGGGTTCTTTAGTCAATTAAGGGGGAAATCGTGCAGTCTCCGGTACAAAAAGGGATCGTGGCACTCACCGTTCTTACGATCTCACTAATAATCGCCGGCTGCGCCAGTACCGGAGGCATCGCCCCGCAAGCCAGCGCAATCGCGCCGTCGGCGCTCGATGTCGGGGCCGCCATTCGGGCCGCCAATAACGAGGCGCAATGGCCTGCCACCGACTGGTGGCGAACCTATAACGATCCTCAGCTCAATGCGTGGATCGACGCGGCTCAGGCCGGCAATCCGACGCTTGCGATAGCGCAGGCGCGAGTGCGCGAAGCGCAATCGCTGGCCGGCGTGGCGCGCGCGGCGCTGTCGCCGCAGGTCAACGGCAACCTCTCGATCGAACGCGAGCACTGGCCGGACAATGTCTACTACGGTCCGGGCCCGCTAGCCGATGCGAATACCTGGAACAACACCGGCACGATCGGCCTCTCCTATCACCTCGATCTGTGGGGCAGGGACAAGAACGCCGCCGAAAGCGCGCTCGATGCCGCCCACGCCAGCGCCGCCGACGAACGCGCCGCGCAGCTCGAACTCGAAGCGAATGTGGTGCGGGCGTATATCGGCATGTCGATGAATTACGCGCTGCTCGATATCGCCAGGGCCACGCTCGCCCAGCAGCAGCAGATCGTCGATCTCGCCATGCGCCGCCTGAAAGGCGGTCTCGGCACCCAGCTTGAAGTGAGCCAGGCCGAAACGCCGGTGCCCGAATACGAACGCCAGATCGACGAACTCGAAGAGCAGATCGCGCTCGGCCGCAATCAGCTC
>JBEKNG010000465.1:0-5233 GCA_049523075.1 Paraburkholderia sp. | reverse complement strand
TGGAGCAACCGGCGTAACCGGCGTGAGGGGTGTGACGGGCGTGACGGGCGTGACCGGGGCGACCGGCGTGACGGGCGTAACCGACGAACCTGGCGTGCTCGGCGTCACCGGCGCAACCGGAGTAACCGGAGTAACCGGCGTAACCGACGGCGATTCGCCCTTGTCCTGCGACGCGTTCGCGTCGCCATCGTCACTGCCACCCCCGCCGCCGCATGCCGTTACAACCACGCTAGCGCCAAGCACGACGAAACAGAGCGTCTTGTTTAACTTCTTCATAATCGTGTATTCCTGAGTATCCGCAGTTCGTCTTACTGCAGATCGTCTGCGCTGACGTTGGCCGGCACGAGGCGAGGTACATACGCTTTACCGGAGAAATAGCCGGGACGGCCGGCGGACTGAATCACGAGGTCGCCGCTGCGCTCGATCATCGGACCCGTGCCGTGAGCGCGTCCTTCACCTGCGGACACAAAGCGCTGGAAATAGCTGCCGAGCAGCGCGCCCATATCGGGGCGCACCGGGCCTTGCCACGTAACGGCAAACACAATGTTGTCCGGCAGCGTGTACTCGCGCACCGCGACACCATCGGCATCAACCGATGCATGAACGGAATAGGCCGCCGTGTTCTGCAGCATCGAGCGAAGCGACTTCGGAGCCGTTGAGGCCGCGCTCGGCGCGCCGCCCAAGGTCGCGTGAGACGCTAGCGGCAAGAAGGTTGCAATCGCGAGCGCGATCTTTACAAATTTCATCACATTGCTCCGAAAATAGGTCGGAGCATGTTGCCTGCGCGTTGCCAAGGAAAGCATCGGAAACTTCCTAATGCAAAGCAGGAAAGTCCTCATTGCTCGTGTGGGAGGCGACGATGGCTACGGCGATGAGAGGGAACGTTCGAAGTGGGAATCTTTACGACCCCGTGTGCGGCGCAGAGGGGGACAGTACTCGCGGAGTCCGGCCGATGATTGATGGGAGCCGGCCGCCACGACGCAATCCGACCAAACAGGCGGGCCAGCTCCCCAAAGAGCCGGCCTGTCCTGTCAATTTAGACGACGGTCAAAACGCGACGAACGGACCAGCCTGCATACCGACCTTGGCGTTCTCGAGCACCGTGTACACGCTGCGGCCGTAGAAGAACGGCAGGCCCCAGAGGAACCCCTCCTCTGACAACATGGTGTCGGTGCTGACATCGTAAACAGGCAGGCTGGTGAGGTACATGCCGACGTTGTCATAGGCGGCGTAGCCGCTCGCCATCGCGTTGGCTGCGTTACCAAGCGAGAACGGCACGGCGACCGGTGACCCGCTACCGTTAGTGGCCTCCATGGTTGCCGACAGGCTGAGCGCACCCGACGGTGTGTACCATTCGCCCGTGGTGGGGATCGTGGTATCCGAGAAGGCGTAACCGTTGGTGCCGCTGTCGATCGCGCTGTTGATGATCGCGCGGCCTTGATACTGGGTCGTAAAAAAGCCGTTGCCATCCACTGCCAGGATGGTCGGGTTGCTTGGCAACGCATTATTTTGCTGTGTGCCGACGCCGAATATCAGTTCACCCGTCACGCTCGCCTGGCCACCAGCCGATAAGGCGGGCAGGCGGATGATGGTGCCGTTGTTATTCGTTGAGAAAGCCGCGACCGGATTCATGACCTGCTTCGCTAGCGGCACGCGTGTGCTGGCACATGAGTTTGTGGACGGGCAGTAGTAGTACGTCGCCGGGATCAGCGTTTGCGCCACAGTTGCGATGTCGCGCACGGAATGGCCGATGCCGACGATACCGTTGAAGGCGTAGTTGCCGTGTGAGCCGAGCAAGGAGCCGAGGTTCGGACCGCCACGCGACATGCAGTCGCTCGGCACGGTGTATCCACCGTCGCCAATTACCTGGATGGGAAGATTGCTCGCCTTCTTGCTGCCGATCGTCACATCGGCGCGCTTGATCGGCCCCCAGGTGTAGCCGGAAGCAAACATGGCGCATTGAACGATCGGTGCGTTGCCGATTTTGTCATCGCTCGCGCCAAACTGCGTCAGCAATTGCGATTTCAGCGCATCGGTCAGCGCGCTACTCGTCACGCGCACGCCCACCGAGCCCGTATCAACCAGCATATTTTTGACCGTTACGCACTGACTGGTGTTGGCCGTACCGGGCGGACATAGCGTGATGGTGACGGCGGGTTGGTTCACGCCGGCCATCGATTGATCGACGACGATCGGTACGGTATTGCTCGTGCCGACCGAGGGCGACGGCGACGGCGACGGAGGGGTAGGCGTGGGCGAGACGGGCCAGCTTGGTGTGGCTGGCCAGTCAATGCCACTGTTCGAGGTGCTTGAGCCCCCACCGCCGCAGGCGCAGAGAGCTACGCTGACGGTCAGTAGCGCGATACCGAGGGTCGGGTTGAAGGTCTTCATTTTGATTGTGTTCCCGGAGAGCGGCGCTGCGTTACTGCAGGTTGTTCGCGCGGAGATTGGCTGGCATCAGGGCGGGGAGGTAGGCCGTGCCGAAGAAATTGCCAGGACGTCCCGCCGATTCGATCTGCAGGTCGCCATTGCGTTGGATTAGCGTGCCTGTACCGCGCAGGCGCTCTTCGCCAGACGAGATGAAGTTGGGGAAGTAGCTGCCAAGCAGCGCGTTCATGTCTGGCCGCACCGGGCCTTGCCATGAGACTGCGAAGACGACGTTATCCGGCAGTACATATTCACGCACCGTGATGCCATCGGCGTCGCGCGATTCGTGCACGGAATAGGCTGCGGTGGAAGGCGTGGACGGTGCCGTTGGGAGAATCGAGGCGGCTTGCGGGGCAGCGCGAAGCGACATCGCAGGGGATGACCCTGTCATGGGTGCGCCCCCCAGCACAGCGTAAGAGGTAAGCGGCAGCAGTGCTACTGCGGCCAGGGTGATCGTCACGAATCGCATCAGACTGCTCCGAAAATGGATCGGAACATGTTGCCTTCAACTGTCTAACGAAGCCGTGAGAAATATCGCAACGCAGGACGCGAAACTTCGCTGTGGGCCGGGCTGCTGAGGAAGCGTGTGACGGATACGGCGACGGCCGCGGCAAATGTCAGGCGCGTGGGTCGCAATGCATGTGACGAAGCCGCGCAATCTGGCGCGCTAGCGTGTCGAATGGGATGGGGAAGGGTGAGAAGGCCGCCGCCAAACTGGCACGCGGCCCATGCAGAGCACGATCAGATCAATACGTCGGCACAGCGGGATCAACCTGCCGGGACCATGCGTCAATCCCGCCCTGCAGATTGAACACGTTCTTATGCCCGCGCGATTCGAGAAACAGCGCCACTTGCGCGCTGCGCGCACCGTGATGGCAGACGCAGACGATCTGCACGTCGTCGTCGAGTTCTTCGCTGCGAGCGGGAATCTCACGCATCGGAATCGACACGGCGCCGGCGATCGACGCTGTCTGGATTTCCCACGGCTCGCGCACGTCGAGCAGCACGGGCGCGGGACGCGATCGATCGGCAAGCCATTCGGCCAGAGCGGGAGCAGTCAGGTTTTGCATCAGCGGTCTCAGAACTTGAAGCGCGGCGGCTGCAGGGCGTTGATCAGCGGCTCGACGTAGGTTTCGAACACATCGGCGATGCGGTACTGCTTCTCGTCGATGCGTGTGATGATCTGCGCCTTCATCACCGGTGCGGTGCCGACAAACACCGCCAGACGGCCGCCAATCTTCAGATGTTCAAGGATCTCTTGCGGCAGTACCGGCAGGCCGCCCGACACGCAGATCACATC
Organism: Paraburkholderia sp.; assembly: GCA_049523075.1. Classification (GTDB taxonomy): domain Bacteria; phylum Pseudomonadota; class Gammaproteobacteria; order Burkholderiales; family Burkholderiaceae; genus Paraburkholderia. The sequence continues at coordinate 1,506 of JBEKNG010000465.1, read as the reverse complement.
GTAAGGCGCCGCTGCCGGCCAGCCGCGCGATGCGTCGCCGGTGGCGACTTCCGCGTTCAGCACGCCATTGGCGGCCAGATTGGCCTTCGCCAGTTCGGCGAGTTCCGGTTCGATATCCACGCTCAGCACGTGCTGCGCGCGGTTCGCGAGCAGCGCCGCCATGTAGCCCGACCCCGCACCGATTTCCAGCACGCTTTCGTGTTTCTTCACCGCCAGTTCCTGCAGGACGCGCGCTTCGACGCGCGGTGCCAGCATGTGCTGGCCAGCCGGCAACGGCACTTCGAAGTCGACGAAAGCCAGTTCGCGGTAGACCGTGGGGACGAAATTTTCACGCTTGACGATCGAGAGCAGATTCAGCACGTCCTGGTCGAGCACTTCCCAGGGACGGATCTGCTGTTCGATCATGTTGAAACGCGCTTGTTCGATATTCATGGTGGATTCGGCGGTTCGGTTTAGGTGCGGCCCGTGGGGTTCGGGACAACTGTGGAATTGTACCAAATCGGGGGCGAAACCCGCTCACGGACGGGCAACCGGACCGCAATCCGGCGCGAGTCCGCTGCCCACCTGGTGCCAACCCGGCCCGTGTTAATCCCTACGAGACTTTCCTTGCGATTCACCTAACCATCGTCCAAAAATGTAATCGATTACATTTCCGAGTCAAAAAAACGTGCCTCGTCTGCCTCAATCTGGGACCGATGCGCTCCGAACGACCCCGCAGTCGTCCGACGGCATCTCCATTGCCGGCGTCGCCGAACAGGCAGGCGTCTCGGTGGCGACCGTCTCGCGGGTCCTCAACGGCCACGCCAACGTGCGTCCCGCCACGCGCGACAAGGTGCTGGCCGCGGTGGACGCGAGCGGCTACCGTGTCAACGAGCTCGCCCGCAACCTGCGCACCGCCGAAAGCCGCCTGCTGCTGACCATGGTGCCGGACGTCGGCAACCCGTTTTACGCGGAGATCGTGCGCGGCATCGATCGCGTCGCGCGCCAGCACGGCTATTTCATGCTGCTGTGCGACACGGGCGCCGACCCGGGCCGCGAGCGCAGCTACTTCGACCTGCTGCGGCGCCGCCGCGCGGACGGGGCCATCTGTCTCGATCCGGCCACCGTGCAGCAGGCGCTCGCCGAGGAGTCCGGCGCGCTGCCGTGGGTGGCGTGCTGCGAATTCGATCCGGCGGTCGGCGTGCCGTATGTCGGCATCGACAACTACCGGGCCGCCGGCGACGCCGTGCGGCATCTGCTGGCGCAGGGGCATCGGCGCATCGGCCTGATCAATTCCGATGTCGCCTACCTGTACGCGCGGCAACGCCAGCAAGGCTACCTCGACGCCCTGCGCGAGGCCGGCATCACGCCCGACGAGCGCTGGCGCATGAACCTGAACAGCCTTGACTACGAAGCGGGCGCGTCCGCCGCTGCGCTGTTGATGACGCAGCGCGACGCGCCGAGCGCCATCTTCGCCGTGTCGGACACGCTGGCGATCGGCGTGATCCACGGCCTGCGCAGTGTCGG
>JBEKNG010000464.1:0-5238 GCA_049523075.1 Paraburkholderia sp. | reverse complement strand
CAGCGTAATCTCCACCTTGCTGTAGACGTTGAACCATTCCGGGTGATGGTCCATTTCCTGGGCCTTGATCGCAACCCGCGTCATGAAACCGAACGCCTCGTTGAAATCGGCAAACTCGAAATGCCGCTGAATCGCGTCGCGGCCTGCGACGGCAACCCAGCCGTGCAACTGGGCCAATTGCGTGGAACGTTCTTCGGAAGTCAGTTTGTGAATCATTATGACGCCTCGCTTGTCTGTTCGTTTGCCCGATTGGTGCGCCGGGGCGCGTCCTTCTTGCCGACCGGCCATCGCGCGCAGGTTGGAACGGCGCGCGAGGCACGGACATGTGGCTATTTTTTCACGGATCGGGTTGCGCCGCTGACGGGGGCGTCCTCAGTTCGGGCCGGGCAGGTTCAGACGTCGCCGTCGATTTGCCAGCCTTCTTCGGTGCCACAGTTGAGCACGCGATCCGACTCGAGCACCGCGCCCGCTGCGAACGGTGCAACGTCGGCCAGTTTCGCCATGAGGGGACCGAGATCGGTGCGGGCCAGCTCGAACAGTTGCGCGAAATCATCGAGCACGAAATACGTCTTCTGAAACGTGTCGATCCGGTAGCGGGTCTGCATGACGCGGGCGAGGTCGAAGCCGAGCCGATTGGGCGCTGCGCTTTCGAGGCTATAGAGCGTCTCGCTCTTGCTCGACACAATCCCCGCGCCGTAGATCTGCACGCCGTTCGGGCTCGCCGCATCGTGGATCAGGCCGAATTCGACGGTGTACCAGTAGAGCCTCGCGAGCAGCGGCAGGGCGCCGACGTCAGCCGCCGCCAGCGCCGCGCGGCCATATGCCTGCATATAGTCCGCAAACACCGGGTTGATCAGCAGCGGCACATGGCCGAACAGGTCGTGGAAGCAGTCCGGTTCCTGCAGGTAATCGAGCTGATCGGGACGGCGCATCCACCAGGTGACCGGGAAGCGTCGGTTCGCCAGATGTTGGAAGAACACCTGCTCCGGCACCAGTCCCGGCACCGCGACGATCTCCCAGCCGGTGGCGGGCGTAAGCTGTGCGTTGATGGCGGCAAACGACGGTACGCGCCCCGCGGACAAGTCCAGACGCTCGACACCGGCCAGAAACGCCTCGCAGACCCGACCCTTTAGCAAAGCCGTTTGGCGCGTATAGAGCTGGTTCCAGACAGCGTGATCGGCCGCGCCGTAACGGTGTACCGGCTGGTCAATGGTGAAATCGGTACGGGTTTCGAGGCCGGCGTCGAATTGTTCCTGCAGTTTGGCGGTGTTCGGACTGGACATGATGCTGCGCTCGTATGCGGTGTTTCAGTCCAGTCAGTGTAGAGCGGAGGAGTTGCGGAAAGGGCGCAAAGGGAGCGCTAAATCGACTTATTATGAAATAATCGTGCATTAATAACCAAATCGATGCGGGGATTACTCATGCTGGAACTAGATCACTTCGATCTCGCGCTGCTGGAGGTGTTGCAGCGTTTCGGGCGGGCGACTCATCAGCAGCTCGGCGAGCAGGTGCCGCTGTCGCCGTCGCAGATTGGGCGGCGGCTGCAGCGCCTCGAACAGGTGGGCGTAGTGGACGGCTATCGCGTCGTGCTACGTCCGGAGAAGCTCGGGCTCGGCGTGACTGCGTTCACCAGTCTCAAGCTCAAGCATCACGGCGATTCGATCATCGAGCAGTTCCAGCAGCAGATCGACGTGCTGCCCGAGGTGCTGGAGTGTCACGCGGTAGTGGGGGATGCCGATTATCTGCTACGCATTGTCGCGCCGGATCTGAACGCGCTGTCTTCGTTCGTGATGAAGAAGCTGATGCGCGTGCCGGGCGTGGACAGCGTGCGCTCGAACATCGTGCTGACCACGTTCAAGCGCAACGGGCCGCTGCCGTTGGGGCACCTCGCGCCGGGGGCGGCCGCTAGCTGAAGCGGCGCCTGTAGGCCTACGCCGCTCGCCGCGGCTCGCTGTCCGGGCTGAGCAGATCCACATACGCGACGGCGACCAGATCCGTCGCCGGCACGCCCAGCTTCGCGAACATCTCATGCGCCTCGGCGTGGCCGCCTTCCTCGTCGTCGTCCTGGGCGAGGAGCACTTCCAGTTCTACGAAATCGCCGAGACCGTCTACCCGGTCGAGGTGAATGCGCGTGCGCCCGATCGTGTAGACGTGGCGCTCCTTGGTGACGATGCCGCGCGTGGTCAGTGCGGTGGCGAGCAGCGCGTGCATGGCTTCCGCGTTGGTGACGGGGCTGCGCGTGTAGTACGACGCCTTCGGGCCGTCACGATCGTCGCGTTGATAGAAGATCAGCTCAGCCGGCGTGCCGTCGTCGAACTGGCGCAGCTTGAGCCGTCCACGCGGTACGTCGTAGAAGAAGTCCTGCTGGCGGAAAATCAGTGGAGCCTCGGGCGAAAGTTCGGCGGCGCGTTCGCGGAGTTGCTCGAATTGCTGTGCGCGGGCTTTGATTTCGATGTTGCGTGCCATGTCAGGCTCCTCTGGAAGGATGGATTGTCGGCGGCTTCAGCGACGTGTGAAAGGGGCGAAGCGCGCCAGGGAGGACAAATTCGAACGAATCTCAAACAAGGGCGGGCGCAAACGGACGCGCAAACCCTGAATCTAGCAAAAAGCGCGTGACGGTGGTGTTACGGCGTCCGTGATCGTGTGCCGGGTGCGGCGGTACTGTCATGAGCGCGGCTCATATCGCCCATTGCTGCTCGATCGCCTTAAGTGCCGCGGCAATCGCCGGATCGTCCTGACGAGCGGCCAGCGTGACGAAGCTCAACTGGGTGGGCACCGTGACGCCTTCGACGATCGTGAGCGCATGGGCATGCGCTTCGGCGATAGCGGTGGCGTCGCGCGCGAGCGTCAGGCCGACGCCCGATTTGACCAGATCGAGCATCGAAGGCTCCTGATCGACTTCAGCCACTTTAACCGGCTTTACGCCGGCCTCGGCAAAGCGCCGTGACAGTAGCCGATGATGCGCGGAGGCGGGCGGCGTCCAGATCCATGGCAGGGCGGCGAGGGCGCGCCAGTCGCGCGCGCCTCTCACGCGGTCTTTCCAGCCGGCGGGCGCGAGCACGCGGTACTGGAAATGCGTCAGCGTGAGCGCATGAAACGCGGCACCGTCACGCGCATCGTCTTCTGAAGGCTGGCCGATGTAGTAACCCACGTCGAGCTCGCCCGCGCGGATCTGCTCGAGCACCCAGCCGGACATGCCGTGCCGCAGCGCCGTTTCGATATGTGGCCAGGTTTCGACGAGCTGCTTGAGGAAGCCACCGAGGCGGAGAAATTCCGGATCGAGGATCGTACCGATGCGTAATCGCCCGCGCACCTCGTGCCGCAACGACGCGGCGGCGCGCTGCACGTCGCCGGCCGCGCCGAGCGCGCGTTCGGCGTGCGGCAATAACGCCTGGCCGTCGCGGGTCAACGATAGCCCGTGCGACGTCCGCGTGAACAGCGTTAGCCCGAGGGATTCCTGCAGATGCTTGATCTGCAGGCTGACGGCGGGTTGGGTGAGATGCAGTTGCACCGCGGCACGCGTGAGGTTGCCCTCATTGGCGACGGTGACAAAGGCACGCAGCAGGGTCAGGTCCATCCCCTGATATTAGCGCGCCTTATAGAGCAATTGAGCATAACTCATTGGATTTGACGGGGGGTTGGCGCTTACGCTTTGGAGAAACACGGGTGAAGCGGCAGGACATTGGCGTGAGTTATTCGTCGGATGAGACATCCAACATGAGCGGGAGACATCGGAGTGGGTGGTGCGTCAAATGGGCATTTTTTGCCTTGCCGGCAGGTGGGTGGTGTTCCTGTGGCGTTGGCCTTTCCTTGCTTTGTTATCGGCCTCTTTGCTTCGCCCCTGGTTGCTCGCTTGTGGCGTTGGCCTTTCCTTGCATTCTTATCGGTCTATTAGCTTCGCCCCTGTGCGGGGCAGCACTTACTTTCTTTGCCGCCGCAAAGAAAGTAAGCAAAGAAAGCGGGCTGCAACCGCTAGCTCGTAGGTGCCCACCTCTCGTGTGAACCCGGAGCGGTCCGAGACGAGATCGTCTCTCGCACCACACACGCTAGTGACACAGGGCTCATTCATCCCGCCTTCGCACTCCGTGCGCGGCGGATGGGTTTGCCAAGTTGGCGGCGCTGCAATTATTGGTTTGTTGTGAGCAGCAGATGTGCGCTCGCGCCTGGCATTGAGGTGGGCGCGAGGTGGAAGGCGCGAGATTGAATTGCTGAAAGTGTTTGGATACCTAAACATGACGTATTCGGAAGGGGTTATACCCAACGGCGGGGCGCGAAGCGCGACGCTGGAGCGGATGAGTGCTTTGTCACGAACGGGGGCGGTGCGAGAGATGATCTCGTCTCGGGCCGTTTCCGGTTCCCGACAGAGATGGACAGCTACCGGCTGGCGGTTGCAGCCCGCTTTCTTTGCTTACTTTCTTTGCGGCGGCAAAGAAAGTAAGTGCTGCCCCGCACAGGGGCGAAGCTAATAGACCGGTAAGAAAGCAAGGAGAGGCCAACCCGGTAAGAGCACAGCCAAAAAAAGCCGCCTGCAAGGCAAAACAAGCCGCACTACGAAGTAAAGCCCCCGCTGAAATAATCCGGCGGAAGCCAAAAAACGAGACCCAAACCGAATGCCACGACCGGTGGCAAGTCAAGGAGACAAACGGTGAGCACGACCAGCAAAACAGAAACGCGAAGCACCCGTAGCCTGGAAGGCGAATTCGACTACATAGTGGTGGGCGCCGGCACCGCAGGTTGCGTACTAGCCAACCGCCTGAGCGAAGACCCAGAAGTCTCCGTACTTCTGCTAGAAGCCGGCGGCAAGGACGACTACCATTGGATCCACGTCCCGGTAGGGTACCTGTACTGCATCGGCAACCCCCGCACAGACTGGCTCTACAAAACGCGCGAAGAACCCGGCCTGAACGGCCGCTCGCTCTCATACCCGCGCGGCAGAGTCCTGGGTGGCTGCTCATCCATCAACGGCATGATCTACATGCGCGGCCAGCGCGAAGACTACGACGAATGGGCCCGCGTCACCAATGACGCTTCCTGGTCCTGGAACAACGTCCTCCCCATCTTTAAACGCAGCGAGGATCACCACGGCGGGGCCAACGAATCGCATGGCGCAGGCGGCCCATGGCGCGTCGAAAAGCAACGCCTCAAATGGAAAATCCTCGAGACCTTCGCGCAAGCCGCGCAGCAAACCGGCATCCCCGCCACCGACGACTTCAATCGCGGCGACAACAGCGGCGTCGG
>JBEKNG010000463.1:0-5239 GCA_049523075.1 Paraburkholderia sp. | reverse complement strand
GCGGGTCGCGGTCATCGAACAGACTAACGCGGCGCAGACGCTCGAGATGACGGTTGAAGACACTGGCATTGGTATCGCTCCGGATGTGCAGGCGCGGCTTTTCGAGCCGTTCGTGCAGGCCGAATCCTCGACAACGAGGCGCTTCGGTGGCACCGGGCTTGGACTGACCATCTGCCGCAAGCTGATCGCGCTGATGGGCGGCGCGCTGGAGTTGCAGAGCACGCCCGGCGTCGGAACCCGCATGACCGTGCGGCTGGTGATGCCCATCGAGGCGCAGCGCTATAAGGTAAGCGGCCTGCGCGGCAAGCGCGGCGTCGTCGCTGTTGCCGACGCCCGCGTCGCTCAGGCGTTGGTGCATTTTGGCCAGGCGCTCGGCATCGACTTGCGCAGGGTAGGGCTGGGCACCGCGGAGCTGAGCGACCCGGCGGCGCTGGCCGGCGCGGACCTGATTTTTCTGAGCGAGGGAATTGAAATGCCGGGCGCCGCGCGACTCGGTTCGCGCGTGATCTGCCTGACGGAGAAGCCCAAGCCCACCGGTTACCGCATTCTCGACGACACCGTACGCGTCAGTATCAATCCATTTTCCTGGCGCGGGCTCGGTGCAGCGTGCGCGGCGGCTTTGACTGGCTTGTCGACGCCGGCGACACGTCCACGCCGTATTGCCGAAGCCGGCTCTGCGCCCCCGGACCGCGAGCGCGCCATTGCGAGCGGTCGCCTGATACTGGTCGCGGAGGACCATCCGGTCAATCAGGAACTGATCCGCCATCAACTGACGCTACTTGGGTTCGCGTGTGACGTCGTCAACGACGGCGTGGAGGCGCTCGCCGCCCTGCAGCAGACGAGCTACGGATGCCTGATCACCGACTGCCACATGCCGAACCTGTCCGGCTACGAACTCGCGCGTCGAGTGCGCGAAGCTGAAGAGGCGCCGCTTGGAGGCGCGCAGCGTCTGCAGATCCTCGGCATCACGGCCAACACCGCCCCAGAGGATTTGAGCCAGTGCCGCGACGCCGGCATGGACGATTGCCTCGTCAAGCCCACCCGTCTGGCGACGTTGCGCGAGCATCTGAGCCGCTGGTTCGGCGCAGACGGGGCGCGCCAGGCCACGATGCCGGCCGAAGCAGTTAGCGCGCTGCCTGCCCCCGAAGCGCCAGGGCAGGCGTCCGTGGAGCCTTTCGTGCCCGTGGATCTGGGCCACATGACGCAACTATGGGGCAGCGAGTCGACCGTGAAGGCGTTGCTGGACTCGTTTGTAACGTCCGTACGGGACGACGTGCGGGCGTTGCCGCCGTTGCTCGATAACGCGAACGTCGCGCAATTGCGCGAATGGCATCACCGGGTGGCGGGCGCAGTTGGCGTGTTGCAGTATTCGCCCCTCCTCGCCGCGTTGGAGCAATACCGGGCCGGCATCACCGTCAAGACACCCGACGCGCTGCGGGCGGACGGGCTAGCGCTGGTCAGAAAATGTCACGCCATGCTTGATGGGATCGAAGAGCAGGCTGCGTTGCTCGCCTGATCGGACGTTGCGCGGGCGCGCATCGTTGACTGGCTCACTGGCAATACCCCGGTGTTTTCGATTTTCCCGGGCAAAAAAAACGCGGCCGAAGCCGCGTAAAGATTGGAGACATCCTTCGATGAAGGAGTCACTTCTCGCTAGCTGAAGCATAACGCCGCACTGCGCGTCGATTCATTGCGAATTGCACAATTAAGTATTTTGAAATACTGCGGGAAATGAGGGGGCGGTTTCTGCCCGGAAGTAGTTGACCGTGAAATCGACGAACGAGCGCGTCTTGGCGGACACGTGCCGACGTCCGGGATACACAAGCGAAACCTCCTTGTCGGCCCCTTTGATCCGATAGTCCGCCAGCACCTGCACCAGTTGTCCGTCGCGGACATCCGCCGCCACGTGGTTCTCCGGCAAAATGGTGATACCCATGTCGGCGAGCGCTGCCTGGCGCAGCATCACCGCGTTATTGACCGAATACGCGGGCTCGAGGCTCACGGTCTGTTCCTGGCCGAGCGGGTCGACAAAGCACCATTCAGTATTGTGGAGATTCGTTGAGGGCGCGAGGAACGTGTGCCCGGCGAGTTGCGCGGGCGCAGGGGGCGCGCCGTTCGCGTGAATATAGCCGCGCGAGGCCACGGCAATCGCGCTGACTTTGAGCAGCGAGCGCTTGATCAACGTCCCGCTGCTAACCTGCCCAGGCACGACAATACCGACATCAAACCCTTCCTCGATCAGGTCAACCGGCCGGTGCAGCAGCGTCACGGACAACTTGACCTTCGGATATTGGGCGCGATAGCGCTGCAATAGCGGCGTCAATCCGAACAACGAAAACGAGGCGACCGCGACCAGTTTCAACCTGCCCGAAGGATCAGTCGCGCTTTGAGCGACGCTCAATTCCATGACGTCCAGTTGTTCGAGCATCTGCCGGCACCCTTCGGCATACGCCGCGCCGGCTTCCGTCAATGACACGCTGCGCGTGGTGCGATTCACAAGGCGTGTGTTCAGATGCGTTTCAAGCAACGCGACGTAACGCGTGACGACAGCGTTGGATAACTCCAGGCTCGCCGCCGCGCGTCCGAATGAACCATTCTCCGCGACTTGCAGAAAGACGCGCATGGCTTGCAGCTGGTTCATGATGAAATTAGTTAGAGAGAGGGGTGCGGCGTCAGACGTCGCAAGACCAGAAGCTTGCATGTTAATGATGCTTGGCGCGTCAGGAGTGCGACCAATCCCAAATGTCTATCAGATAATTCAGCCCCGGAATTTGTGGTGGACGGACAACGGATTTATAGATAAGCAAACCTAAATATAAAAAGAGATAAGGCGGTTTCCTTGTGAATCATGGAGAAGACAGTAGTGGCTCGCGGTTTTTGAATAATTCAAAAAATCTTTTGCGAGAACGGCGCGTTTGCTTTGAAGAGTCCCGACCTAAACTTTGTGCTGCATATCAAGCCGTTGCACGGCGAAAGACGGGGAGGCGATGCGGTCACCCTCGCTTAAAGCCGCACGGTTAAGCAAACGAGTCGACAGACTCAGTCTCCAAACGGCATTTAGGGAACACCATGAAAAGAACTCTGATTATCGCTGGCGTTGCCGCGACCTTCACGAGCGCAGCTTACGCACAAAGCAGCGTCACCCTGTACGGCGTCGTTGATGCGGGCGTTACCTACGTCAGCAACGAAATGAACAGCAACTCGCAGATCGATTCAAGCGGCCACGTAACGGGCGGCAGGGGCATGGTCGGCGTGACTGCCGGCAACGTGCAAACCAGCCGTTGGGGTCTGCGCGGTGTTGAGGATCTGGGCGGCGGCATGAAGGCGCTGTTCAACCTGGAAAGCGGCTTTAACCCGACCGACGGCAAGCTGTCCAATTCGTCGATCCTGTTCAATCGTCAAGCAATCGTCGGTATCGGCAGCAACGATTTCGGCACGGTGACGTTGGGTCGTCAGTATGACTCCGTGGTCGACTACCTGGCGCCGCTGTCGGCAACCGGCGCGTGGGGTGGCACGTACTTCGCACACCGTGGCGACAACGACAACATGAACGCGACGGTCAGCACCAACAACTCGGTCAAGTACCAGAGCGCGAACTACGCTGGTCTGTCGTTCAGCGGCGTGTACGGCTTCTCGAACCAGGCCGGTGGCTTTGCTAGCAACCGTGCGTACAGCGTCGGCGCTGGCTATCAGAACAACGGCCTGCAGTTGGGCGCAGCCTACCTGCAGATGCAGGGGGTGGACCAGAACGCCAACGGCGCAATTCAAGGCTTGCCGGCTGCCAGCACCGCGGCTCTGCCGGGCGTTCAGAACCAGCGTACATGGGGCTTGGGCGGCAGCTATACGTTCGGTCCGGCCGTCATCGGCGGCGTGTTCACGCAAACCCGTCTGCAAGACAGGCTTGCTGACACTTCGATTCGCTACAACAACTACGAAATCAATGCACGTTACAACTTGACGCCGGCATTGGGTCTGGGCGCGGCATACACGTACACCCAGGCGCTTCGCGCCGCGCCGGGCACGTCGGACACGAACACAGGCGCAGCTCACTGGAACCAGTTTGGTCTCCAGGGCGACTACGCGCTGTCCAAGCGTACGGACGTGTACGTCGAAGGCGTGGCGCAACTCGGTGCCAACAACTCGACCGGCGTGAACCTCACGCAAGTCAACGGTACGGATGCACCGTCGACGAGCCGCAACCAGTTCGTCGTGAGCTCGGGTGTTCGTCACCGCTTCTAAAACGTTGTCGCATGTCTGAGGAAGGGCACCGTTCGCGGTGCCCTTTTTTGTTGGTGGGAATCAGGTTGGGCAGATGAGGGCACACAGCGGCAAAGACCTGCACAGACGTCTCCAGGCAATTTGCAATAGTATGTGGTACCCCGAGCGTGGTTTAAGCCTCGTTGCGGCGGCGCACAAAGTCTGGAGATAAAAACTATGATCGCGATTCGAAAGCTGAATCTGGCCGTCGTCTTATGGGCGCTTGCGTCGGGGGTCGCCTTTGCGGACACGGTCGCGCTCAAAGCGGATCTTGAGCCATCGAGTGAGGTGCCACCGCGTGTCAGTCACGGACACGGCATGGTGAATGCCGAGTTCGACACCTCCACCAAAACTTTGCAGTGGACCATCACATACCAGGACCTCACCAGCGCGACGACGGGCGCGCATTTCCACGGTCCTGCGCCGGTCGGCCAAAACGCGAAAGTGCAGATTCCCATTGAGAAGAGCGCGCTTGCCAGCCCGATCAAAGGATCGGCCACGTTGGCGGACCAGCAGGTCACCGACCTGATGGCTGGTCAGTGGTATTTCAACGTTCATACCGTGCAGAATCCGACCGGCGAGATTCGCGGCCAGGTGTTGCCGTCCAACTAGGCAATATCTGTGCTGGACGTTTGCCGGGCACTGTCTCCAATTAGAGCGGATCGCCCAGTGACTCGCTGAAGAACACACGTAACATGAATGATCGTTAATCGTTGATCGTTCACGGAGTGTGTTCCGATGAGTTGGCAAAGTGCTCTCGCGTGCTGGTATCTGCGCCGGCAGTTTCGTCCGGCGACGCTCTCGGCGAAGATCAATGTCGAACGCGCCCGCGCTCTCACATCGAAACGCGCATGGTCGCCCAGAGTGCCCGCCGGCTGGCGTCTGCGTGAGCTTTACTATGGTGACGAGCCTTTGCACGGCGAATGGCTCGAGCCCCTCGGCGCCGACCGAGCCGCTGACAATAACGCGCCCACCGTCCTCT
>JBEKNG010000462.1:0-5253 GCA_049523075.1 Paraburkholderia sp. | reverse complement strand
GACGCGATCGGCAAACAGGCCCACCGCGATGCCCGAAAGCGAAAACAGGATAAAGAACGCGCTGCCGACGAGGCCGAACTGGGCATGCGTCAGTTGCATGTCGTGCATCATCGGGATCGCCACGAGACCGAGCACCGCCTTGTCGGCGAAGTTAATCAGCATGAACAGAAACAGCGAGGCGACAATAACCCAGCGGCGCGCCTGCGAGCGCGCAAGCGGCGCGACGGAGGACGCCGCGGGAGCTGCGGCAAGCTTTGAACCGTCTGCCTCAAGCATTCAATACTCCTGAGGGCGTTCGGTATGACGGCACGCCGCGGGCGTGCAATGCGGGATGCGGCGAGGTGAGCAAACCCTGTCTCCTGTATATGTTTTGTGCGACCGTTGCGGTCGTGCTGCCGTCCGGATGGCCTCGCTTGTTTTGGCTGCGGGCACCGGCGAATGTTCGCCCATTTGAGGTGGTATAAGGGAATTATTCAAGTGCAATCTGCTTATCGGGACCTTGCAAAACATGCATGAGATCAATTCACGCCGCCTCACTCACCTGATTGCACTCGCAGAAGAAGGCAGCTTCGCGCGTGCCGCTGAACGCGTGCATCTGAGTCAGCCCGCGCTTAGCCGCAGCATTCAGGCGCTGGAAGAAGAACTCGGCATGAAGCTGTTCGACCGGGCCGCGCGCGGCGTTGCGATGACAGCGGCCGGGCGGCTGCTGGTGGAGCGGGCGCGCCGCGTCCTTTTCGAGACACGCTGCCTGTTTCGCGACGTCGAACTGCTCAAGGCCCACGAACTCGGCGAGGTGCGCATCGGACTCGGTCCCTACGCGGCCGTGGTGCTGCTACCCGATCTGCTGGTGGAATTTTCGCGGCGCTTTCCGAAGATCAAGATATCGATCGAACTGGGCGAGGGGGACGCGTTGCTCACCAAACTGCGGGCGGAGCAGATCGACTTTCTGGTAACGGACCGCCGGGTGCCTCCTGTCACGCCGGACGTCACGCTGCAGCGCTTGCCGCGCCATGATGGCGCCTGGTTTGCGCGGCCCGGACATCCGCTGCTGACGCGCGGGGCCGTGCCGCTCGCCGCCTTGCGCGAGTTTCCGCTGGTGTCGGTGACGTTGCCGGCGTTTATGAAGGACGCGCTGCATCGGCTGCTGAAATACCGGGCTCACGAGCAGATTCCCTTGCAGGTGGAGTGCAACGATGTCGCGGTGTTGAAGGACGTGGTGGCGCAGACAGACGCGGTATTGTTTGCCACCGGCTCGTCGGTGCGGCGCGATCTGGAGGCGCGGCGGCTGGCACGGATTGCGCTGACCAACCCGCCGAGGCTGAGCCTCGAATTCGCACTCGTGTACCTGGCGGAGCGCACCTCATCGCCGGCGGCCAGTTCCGCGCTGGCGCTGACCGAGCAGATTATGGACGAGGCTAATCATGCCGCGCAGCATTTGTTGTATGCCGACTCGCCGACGCAGGATTTACCCTGAGTGTGGTTGACAAAGCCAGGCTGATCCACGACGATTCGGAATCCGGATTCCGTTTTTGGGTCAGTTGAAAACCGCATGACAAGCACGCCTCTTCGCAAGCGCGAATCCTCCTCCGCTATCGCGGCGCCGCGTCAGACCCGCAGCCAGGTTGGCCTTGCGAAGATGCTGCAAGCCGGACGCGAGTTGATCGAGGCGAGCGGCAATCTCGACGATCTGTCGATCAACGATATCGTCGAACGCGCGGGCACCTCGATTGGCGCGTTCTACCGCCGTTTCGACAACAAGGATGCGTTCTTCGAGGTAGTCCAGGACCGGGTCATGACCGAAGGTCTCGACTACGTGCGTGCGATTCTCCAGCGCGATACGGTATGGCGTTCCAACGACGCAGGTGCGCTCTCCGACGCGGTGGTGGCGTTTTACGTGCTGGTGTTCCGGCGCAATCGTGGGCTTTACCATGCCTCGTTGCTGCGGTCCTCGCAGCTCAAGCCGAGCTGGGATGCAGCCAAGGAGGCCAATCGCGAAGTGCTGGCGCTGCTCGTGCCGCGCCTTGTTGACGCGCTGCTGGCGGCGCGCGGTGCGCCCGCATCGCAAGCGGCGGCGCTCGACTTCGAAGTGCGCGCCTCGGTACAGATGATCAACGGCCTGCTGGTGAACATCATCCTGAACGATCCGGGGCCGTTGTCGCTCGCGAGCCGCCGCCTGCGTCCGTGGCTGCAGACGGCGTTTCGTCGCTGCCTCGGTCTGCCCGACGGCTGATTTTTTTAAGCAAAAAACGGAATAAGAATTCCGTTTCCGATTTTTGAAGCTGACCGGTGATCTGCACGGCCAGCTTTCCTGGAGGAGACACTGCATGACCCGTTGTTGCCCCGCGACCGTTCGCAATCCTGTCTTTGATGCGCCGCATGTCGGCGATCCGCTCGACGTCGCCTTCGACGCCGGCGTCAATCTCGCCTTCGCCGTTGCTGCGCCGACGGTGCCGCCGCGGCTGACCGAACACTCGCGCCGGATGGCGCAGCGCATCTATCGGGTGGCTGAGCGGGTGTATTGCGCGGTAGGCTATGCAATCGCGAACATCATCTTCGTGGTCGGCGACGACGGCATTGTGGTGGTCGATGCGACCGAGGCGGTATCGGCGGCGAAGCGTATCTACGAAGACTTCTGCGCGATCGATCCGCGTCACGCCGGATTGCCGGTGAAGGCGGTGGTCTACACGCATAACCACACGGATCACACCGGCGGTGTGCGCGCGTTCGTCGACGAAGCCGCGCTCGAAGCGGGGCGGGTCGAGATCATCGCCCATCGCACGCTGATGGACACGGTGATCAACAACGCGAATCTGGTCGCGCCGATTCTCGCCACGCGCTCGGCCTACAGTTTCGGCACGCTCTTGGCGGCCGGCGCGACCGGCAAGGTCAACGCGGGGATCGGCCCAGTACTGGTCGCCGAGCCGGCGAGCTTTTTCGCGCCTACCCGTGTGTTCGATGACGCGCTCGATATCGAGCTGGCCGGCGTGCGCTTCCAGTTCCGCTACGCGCCGTCCGAAGCGGACGACGAGATCGTGATGTGGCTGCCCGATCTCGGTGTACTGTTGTCGGCGGAAGTGATTCAGGGGGAGTGCCTCGCGAACGTGCACACGCTGCGTGGCACGCGCTATCGTGATCCGGTGCGTTGGTATCAGACGATCGACATGATGCGCGGCTTCAGCGCGGCACACATGGTGCCGGCGCATGGCCGCCCGGTGTCGGGAGCTGCGGCGGTCGCGGACGTGCTGACGGTGTATCGCGATGCCATCCAGTTCATCCACGATCAAACCATCCGCCACATGAACTTCGGCATGACGCCGGACGAGCTCGCGGAAGCGATTCCTGCCTTGCCGCCGCATCTCGCACAGCACGCCTGGCTCGGCGAGTACTACGGCACGGTCAAGCATTCGGTGCGCCAGGTGTATTCGGGGCAACTCGGCTGGTTCGACGGCGATCCGGCCTCTCTCGATCCACTGCCGCGCGGTGAGCGCGCGCGCCGCACGGTCGACATGATGGGCGGCACGGACAGAGTGCGCGTCGCCGCACGGGCCGCGCTTGGCGAGTGCGACTGGCGCTGGGCCGCCGAACTGGCGACTCTGCTCGTGCGGCTCGACATCGACGATGCCGACGCGCGTAGCATCAAGGCAGAGGCACTGCGCGAACTGGGCTATCGTACCGAGAACACCAACTGGCGCAACTGGTATCTGAGCGCGGCGCGCGAACTCGAGCGGGCCTACGAGGATCTGCCGTTCGCGGGCAGCGCGAGCCTTGCGTCCACCGATGTGTTGCGCGCCCAACCGTTGCGCAATGTGTTTCAGCGCTTCAGTGTGTGTATCGATCCAGCCCGCTGCGCCGATCTGCACGCCACGCTGGTGTTCCGCATCACCGATCGCGACGAAACCTACGCGCTCGAGTTGCGCCGCGGTGTATTGCAGGTTCATGAGCGGGCGCCGGCCGCTGCGGATCTGCAGCTCGCGCTCGGTACGGCGACCTTGTATGGACTGCTGCGCGATATCAGCGGGCGGTCGCCAGCGGGTCTGGAAAGCGGTGCGATAGCGCTGGAGCGTGGCACGCTTGCTCAACTGAGCGCTTTCTTTGACAGCTTCGACCGGCCCGCGCGACGCATGCCGGCGCTCGCAAGCCGCTAGGCCTTGCGAATCTGCACACGGAGGGATTGAAGAAATGGAAAAGATCTGGTTGAAGTCATATCCGCCTGGCGTGCCGGCGGAGATCGACACGACGCAATTTGGCTCTGTTGCAAACCTGCTCGAGCGCAGCTTCCGCGAGCACGCGTTGGCTTGTGCCTTTGTCTGCATGGGACGCGAGTTGACCTATGTGGAGCTCGACGAAAAATCGCGCCACCTCGCCGCGTGGTTTCAGGCGCAGGGTCTCGCGCGCGGTGCGCGGATTGCCGTGATGCTGCCGAACCTGTTGCAGTATCCGGTCGCGATGGCGGCGATTCTGCGCGCCGGTTATATCGTGGTGAACGTGAATCCGCTTTACACGCCGCGTGAGCTCGAACATCAGTTGAACGATAGCGGCGCCGAGGCGATTGTCATACTCGACACGTTTGCCGCCACGCTGCAGGCCGTACAGGCGCGCACTGCAGTGCGGCATGTGGTGGTGACGTCGATTGGCGAAATGATGGGAGCGACGCTGTTTGTCGCTGGCGACCCGATTGGCGACGAGAGCGAGTCGCGCTCGCGCTCGCACGTGAGCCTGGGCGACGCCATCGACCGCGGCGCCGCGGCTGGCTTTAAGCCGGTGCGGATCTCCGCCGATGAGGTCGCGGTGCTGCAATACACCGGCGGCACGACGGGCGTCTCGAAGGGCGCGACGCTGCTGCACCGTAATCTGATCGCCAACATCGTGCAATCCGAGGTGTGGCGCGAACCGGTTTACCGCGACCGCACCGATATCGGCCAGTACATCACCGCCGTCGCATTGCCGCTGTATCACATCTTCGGCCTGACCATCTGCGCCTTGCTGACGATGCGTTGCGGCGGCATGGGCATTCTGATTCCGAATCCGCGCGACATCTCCGGCATGATCGAGACGCTGCGGGGCTATGCGATCAACTCGTTTCCGGGCGTGAACACGATGTATAACGCGCTGCTCAACAACCCGGCGTTCGCGACACTCGATTTCTCGAAGCTGGTGCAGAGCACGGGCGGCGGCATGGCGGTGCAGCAAGCGGTCGCGCAACGCTGGCAAGCGGTGACCGGTGTGCCGATTATCGAGGGTTATGGGCTGTCG
>JBEKNG010000461.1:0-5268 GCA_049523075.1 Paraburkholderia sp. | reverse complement strand
ATCGCGATCAGCAACAGACACATCAGGCCGATCCCAAGCGCCGTGATCTGCAACGCACTGGCGC
Source organism: Paraburkholderia sp. (assembly GCA_049523075.1). Classification (GTDB taxonomy): domain Bacteria; phylum Pseudomonadota; class Gammaproteobacteria; order Burkholderiales; family Burkholderiaceae; genus Paraburkholderia. Next base: position 5,204 of record JBEKNG010000461.1, on the reverse strand, counting down.
TGCTGCGCCGCTCAAGCGAAGCCAGCGCATAGCGCCAGCCAATGCCCATATTGAAGCGCTCGCTGCGCACGATGCGCGCGGCGCCCCATAGCGCGAAGCGGGCGACCGCAGCGAACACCAGCAAGCCGCCGGCAAAACCACCGGCCACGATGCCGCCCAGCTTCACCTCGCCCGCCGCCACGATCAGGAGCGCGGCGAACAGCACAATCCCTAGCGCATAAGCGGCCCATGCCGTACGTGCTTCCTCGCCCCACTCGCGGCGCAGCACGCGCACCGGCGGCACCCGGGTCAGCGGCAACAGCGGCGGCAACGCGAAACCGAGCAGCAGCACGAGGCCCGCCGCAATCCCTTCGAGCGCGGGCCATGCGGTGGGATACGGCAACACCACATCGATCAGGCTGCCGAGCCAGCTCAGCAATGCGAGATGTCCGGCATAACCGAGCAGCACGCCGATCGCGCCGCCGAGCAGGCCCAGCCCAAGAAACTCCAGCAGGAACAGCGAGCGCAGCGTGCGCTGGCTGACGCCGAGACAGCGCATCGCCGCGCAACCGTCGAGATGGCGGCGCATGTAGCGATGCGCGGCCATCGCAATCGCGACCGCCGCCAGCATCGCCGTCAGCAGGGATACCAAGGTCAGAAAATGGCCCGCGCGATCGAGGGTCTCGCGTACCTGCGGCTGGCCGTCCTTCAGCGATTCGAGCGCGACGCCGCGCATCTTGCCGTCGTCAACACGCGCGTGGGCAAACGCCGCGAACCTTTCGACCGGCGCGCGGGCACCGGCCACCAGCAAGCGGTAGGTCACGCGGCTGCCGAACACGATCAGGCCGGTTGAAGCGACTTCGTCGTCGCGCAGCATCAGACGGGGCGAGAAATTGACGAAACCAAAGCCTCGGTCCAGTTCGCGCGTGATGATTGCGCCAATCCTGAACGTACGGGTGCCGACTCTCACCGTGTCGCCGACATGCACTTTCAGCGCGTCGAGCAGGGCCTGGTCGACCCAGACCGTACCGGGCGCCGGAATCCCCTGTGCCGGATGATCCGGCGCGCCTGGCGCCGTCGCGATGCGTAGCGCGCCACGCAGCGGATACAGCGCCGACACGGCCTTGAGCGCCGCGAGCCGCGACATCGGCTGGGCGCCCATCGAACTGATCATGCTGGGGAAAATGGCGGTGGTCGCCGTCTGCAGCCCAAGCGCCTTGGCCTCGTTGCCAAACTGGGGATCGACGGGATGATCGGCCCGCACGATGAAGTCGGCGCCAATCATGCGCCGCGCATCGCGTTCGAGCCCTTGATGCAGCCGGTCCGAGAGGAAACCGACGCTCGACAGCGCGGCCACGGCCAGCACCAGCGCGAGCAGCAGCATTGTCAACTCGCCCGCACGCCAGTCACGCGCCGTCATCCGCACCGACTGGCGCAACAGATCGGCTCCGCTAAAACGACGCCCCGCTGCTACGCGCGCGGCTGGCACAGCCGGCGCCGACGAAACCCTTGCCGAATCGCTCAATCGTGCCGACTCCTGGCAAAACGCGACACCATATGCGTCGCCATGCCGCGAAAGCCGCCCTGCACGCCGCGCCACAGACGCGGCAAGGCCCATGCCGCCAGCATCAGAAAGCCGATCATCAACAGCAGGAACAGCACCGGCACGAACAGAGCCAGCAACAGTCCGCCGAACACGAGCCCGTCCTCGGCGACCGAGGTCACGACATTCGACACCGGCTCAGGCGAGAGATTGATCAGCGCACGCGTGCCCGCCTTTGCCAGATGCGCGGTGCCGGCCAACGTGCCGCCGGCCAGCGCAGCCACCGTGAGGAGGGCTGGGTCGGCGTGGCCGAGTGCACCGGCAGCCAACATGGCACCAGCTGGAATGCGGATAAAGGTGTGGACGGCGTCCCAGAGCGAATCGAACGCCGGGATCTTGTCGGCCAGAAACTCGGTGACCGTGAGGACCGCCGCCACCCCGATCACCCATGGCGAAGCCAGCGCGGACAAGGTGTCGGGCAGATGGACAAGGCCGAGACGCGCGAATACGCCGGCCAACAGTACCGTGAGATAGAGGCGCAGGCCACTGCCCCAGGACAGGCCCGCTGCAAGCGAAAGTGGTTCAAGCATGGCCGCCTCCAGGCGCGCTGCGCGTGCCGGGCGCTTCATCTGCAGAGGACGCCCCCTGCAGCGAAGTCGCCAGACCCGCGCCAAGCCGGACGCGGGACAAGTTCAAATTGAGATCGACTTCATTATAGCCACGTTAATTCGCAGACCGCAGAGCAGAGTGCAATTTCAGGCTCATATGACGCCGCACCAGTGCGGTGCAACTGGCCCGCAAGGCCCGCAGACAAGGGACTCCTCGCAATCCGCCGCAACTCAATGGCCCGAAGAAAGTTTCAGCCCGATCAGGCCGACCAGGATCAGTGCCGCGCTCGCCACCCGTGCCACCGTCAGTGCCTCGCCCATTATGACGATGCCGAAAATAAACGCGCCCACGGCGCCGATCCCGGTCCACACGGCATAGGCGGTGCCGAGCGGCAACTGGCGCATCGCCATGGCGAGCAGCACGAAGCTGCCGAGTGCAGTCACCACCGTGAATACAGAGGGCCCCAGCCGGGTAAAGCCTTCGGAGGTCTTGAGACCGGCCGCCCAGGCAACTTCAAGCAAACCGGCGATTAGCAGAAGAATCCAGGACACGAGACGACTCCATTGTTGAGATGGGGCCGTCCCCGTTCGATGCGAATGCGTAAGGTCGTCCTTACGAACCGTAATTATATCAAGATTGGGCCAGGATACCTCAGACCGCCCCAACCAGCCGGTAGCCCACCCCCGTTTCCGTCACGATATGCTCGGGTTGCGCCGGATCGCGCTCCAGCTTTTGCCGCAAATGCGCCATGTAGATGCGCAGATAGTGGTGACTCTCCACGTGCGATGGCCCCCACACGTCGCGCAGCAACTGGCGGTGCGTCAGCACGCGGCCGGCGTGCCGCACCAGGGTCGCGAGCAGCCGGTATTCGATCGGCGTCAGATGGATCGCCGCGCCGTCGCGCGTCACCTGGCGCAATGCCAGGTCGACCGTCACAGCACCGAAATGCACCTGCGGCGATTCGTTCGCACCGCCCTGGTTGCGCCGGCGCATGTGAGCGCGGATTCGCGCCAGCAACTCGGACACACCGAACGGCTTGGTCAGGTAGTCGTCGGCGCCGGCGTCGAGCGCGGCCACCTTCTCGGCTTCCTGGGTGCGGGCCGACAGCACGATCACCGGCAGTTCGCTCCAGCCGCGCAGTTCGCGGATCACGTCGAGCCCGTCGGTGTCCGGCAGGCCTAGATCTACGATCACGAGGTCGGGTTTGCGCGTCGCGGCTTCGACGAGCCCCTGCTTGCCGGTCTCGGCGTCGTGGACGACGATGCCTTCGCCTTCCAGCGAGGCACGCACGAAACGGCGAATCTGTTTTTCGTCTTCGATCAGGACGACGGTGATGCTCGGGTCACTCATGGGTGGGCTTCAAAGTCTGCTTAGGGTACGACTCAGGGGACGGCTCAGTTGGCGGCTCAGTTGACGGCTCGGTTGACGACTCGGAAGACAACTCCGGGGGCAACGTGGCCAACACCTCGCCTGCCGCAACGTGCGGCAACCGGTCGGCGGCCTCGCTCAGCGCCGATTCGTCGTCTTCCAGCGCGTCCGGCGCAGGCGGGGGCGTCTCGACGGGCAAGTTGAACCAGAAACGCGCGCCTTCGACATGGCCGTCGCGCGCCACCCGGTTCAGTGCGCCGATGGTACCGCCATGCGCTTCAACAATGGCCCGGCAAATCGCCAGGCCCAAACCGATACCCGGTTTGGCCGACTCTTTCTCGCCGCGGGTAAATTTCTCGAACACCCGGGCTTCCATGCCGACAGGCAACCCAGGGCCGGTATCGTCGACGGTTACGCGGACGAACGGCTTGCTGTCCTCTTCTATCACGTCTGCGCCGATCGTGAGCGGCGTATCGGCCGAGGTGTACTTCGCCGCATTCTCGAACAGGTTCGAGAAAAGCCGCTCCATCAGCACCGCATCGAGCTGCAGCAGCGGTAAATCGGGTTGCAGCTTCACCTGCACCGGATGCCGTGCGAGCACGCGCCTGCACGCGCGCAGCGCTGCGCCGACCGTCTCTTCAAGCAGCGACCATTGGCGGTTCAGTCGCAAGCCGCCCGCCTGCAGCCGCGCCATGTCGAGCAGATTGGTGACGATGCCGGTCATGCGCAGCGCCTCTTCGTGAATCGCCTCCACGAGATCGTCGCCGGGTTGCTTGACCGCTTGTCCTTCACGGGTCTGGGCGAGCATCGACGAAAAGCCGACAATCGTCGTGAGCGGTGTGCGCAGGTCATGCGAAATCGCCGACAGCAGCGAATTACGCAAGCGCTCCGATTCCATGTTGACGAGCGCGTCGCGAGCGATGTCGACGTAGTGCACCCGTTCCAGCGCCAGCGCAATCTGCGCGGCAAACGCGTCGAGCATGCGCTGCTGCTCGGGTACGTCGAGTTCACGCTTGTCGCGCATCACCACCGCCAGCACGCCGCGCGTACGCATCGGCGCCTTCAGCGGCAGATACAGCGCGGCTGCGGCTGGCAGCGTGTCGGTGCCGTGGCCGGCCGGCTTTTGCTGGTCGTACACCCACTGGCCGACGTCGATATCGAGCGCCTCGCCTTCGAGGGTCACCGCAGCATCCGGATCTTCGATCTTCTGCTTCACCTGATCCAGGCTGTCCGGCAACAGGACCGCCACGCGCGCGCCGAACACTTCACTCACATGCCGGCTGCCGATGCCGACGATCTGTTCCATCGTCAAGGCCGCGGCCAGCTCGCGCGCCATGGCGTACATTGCGCCCGTGCGTTGCTCGCGGCGTCGCGCGACACTCGCCTCGCGGCGCAGGCTCGAAGTCAGATGGCTGATCACCAGCGACGTGAGCAGCATACTGAAGAAGGTCAACAGATACTGCGTGTCGGACACCGAGAACGACATGCGCGGCGGCACGAAAAAATAGTCGAACGCCGCCACGCTGACAAAGGACTGCACCACGCCCGGCCCGCGCCCCAGCCTCACGGCGGTGAAAATCACCCCGAGCAGATACAGCATCACGAGGTTGGTCAGATCGATGTGGGCAAACAACTGGCTGGCAATCACCGTGATGCCGATGCAGATGGTCAGCGCCCAGCCATACGCAGCCGGCGGCGAACGGCG
>JBEKNG010000460.1:0-5269 GCA_049523075.1 Paraburkholderia sp. | reverse complement strand
CGGCGCCGGCTGAGCGAAGTCGACCGGAGCCCGGAAAACGGCTTCGTAGGGCCCGGCGCCGTCGCGCGGCATCGGGTGGGAGAGTTCTACGCGCAGCGGGTTAAATTCGGGTTTGTAAAGCTGCCGCATAGCGAGCACCACGAAACCCATTAGCGCGTCTTCAGTTTCGCCGCAGACCGTGACGAACAGCTTGATTCGCAACGAGACCTCGTCGCCGGTTTCGGACAGACTGATTTCACAGGCGTGGGAAGCAAGCTTGAAGAAACGTTCCAGTCGCTGGCAGAACGCCATCAGGCTCGAACTGGCCGCCAACGCGTGTCCGAGCGCGTGCAGATTCGAAACATTGATAAACCGGGCGACCACCAACCCAAAGTAAGGGTTGTGGGTGACGTCCACACAGACTTTATAGAGCCTGGAGATGGTGGCGACCGGTAGCCGGCACATGGGGTCATTTTTCAGCAACGAGGGTGGGATGCCCGCAGCCTGAAAGATGCGGGCGCTATCCACGCCGTTGTGTTCAAGGGCTTTGGCAATCGCCAGCGCATAACCGCCAATCGTCGTCAGGACGGCATCGTTATCGGGCCTGTTGTGTATCGTTTTCTGCATGGTCGGACGGCGAGTCGTGGCTGAGCCGGTGTGTTTCGGTCACCCGGAAACGGAAACGGAGCCGGAGGATTCCTGAGCGTTGTGCCCGTTGCGCAGCGGGTACGAAGCGCACCCCGTGAGGTGCTGCGTCGAAGGATGGTCCGCGTGTGAGAACTCCGGATAGTCCGCGTCGTGCCTATTCATCGTATCACCGGGAGGCGGCCTCTCGCTTCGGTAACTCTACCTATCGTTGTATCGCGACGTGATCGTTGGCTCGGTGTTTACCCGGCTTGCCCGATGGTGCGCCCGCTCGCGGTGCATGAGATCCCGGTTCGACCCAACGCCGAGACTACTGGATTGGCTTCAAAGACCGGCGAGATCAGTACGCGATTCATAAACTGTCCTCGATTTGTCTATGACCGCAGGCGCCAGTACCGGCGACGCGCGTCATGTTTAAGCCAATGACAGGAAACGATCATGACCAGTGAAATCAAGCCGGCGGCATCCAGTGTGCGGGCAACGTCTTCCACGCCTGAACCCGCTAACCCGGTCGAAAACCAGAGTGGCGAGCGCGCGGCAGCAGACACTTCGCGGCATTTGCCCTTTCCGAAGACCCCCACGGCCAGTGTTGCCGCACGCACCTTGTCCGAGTCCAGTCATCAATGGCGCAGCAAAGCCACCCCTCTGCGGGCGGACGCCCCAAATGTGCTCATCATCATGCTGGATGATGTTGGCTTCGCGCATGCCGATACCGTCGGTGGCGCAATTCATACGCCGACCCTCAGTCGCGTCGCCGATACGGGGCTGCGGTACAACGCCTTTCACACCACCGCGATCAGCTCGGCGACCCGCGCGTCCTTGTTGACGGGGCGCAATCACCATCGGGTCGAATCAGGCACCATCACCGAACTGGCCAGCGATTTCGACGGCTACACCGGAGAGATTCCCAAAACCTCGGCGACCATCCCGGAGGTGCTGCAGCACTATGGGTACAGCACCGCCGCGTTCGGCAAATGGCACAACACGCCGGCTCAGGACGTCTCCGCAGCCGGGCCGTTCGACCGCTGGCCGACCGGTTGCGGATTCGACTACTTCTACGGTTTCATGGGGGCCGAGTCGTCGCAATACGAACCCAGCCTGTATCGCAACACCAGTCCGATTGAGCGTCCCAACGAGCCGAAATATCACCTCAGTGAAGATCTGGCGAACCAGGCAACCAGTTGGTTGCGCCAGCAACATGCTTTGGCGCCCGATAAGCCGTTCCTGATGTATTGGGCGCCCGGCGCGGTGCATGGTCCCCACCAGGTTTTCGGCGAATGGTCAGATAAATACAAGGGCAAATTCGATGCGGGTTGGGACGTCTACCGTGAGGAAGCGTTCAGGCGGCAAAAGGCGTTGGGCTGGATTCCGGCCGACAGTACGCTGACCCCGCGCCCTGAGACGCTTCCCGCCTGGGAAAGCCTGTCAGCCGACGAAAAACGCTTCCAGGCCCGCTTGATGGAGGTCTATGCCGGCTTCCTCGAACACGCCGACACGCAGGCCGGCAAGGTCGTAGACGAACTGGAGCAGCTTGGCTTGCGCGACAACACGCTGATCTTTTACGTGCTGTCCGATAACGGCGCATCGTCGGAAGGGTGGGGCGGCACTATCAACGAGATGCTGACGCTCAATGGCGTGCCGATGCCCTTTGCGCAGCAGATGAAGATTCTCGAGGAAGAGTATGGCGGTCTGCCGGCGCTTGGCGGCCCCACAGTGGCCAACATGTATCACGCGGGATGGGCATGGGCCGGAGAAAGTCCGTTCCAGGGCACAAAGCTGGTGGCGGGATATTTTGGCGGGACCCGTGTACCGATGGCGGTATCCTGGCCCAAGGGCATCAAGGCCGACAGCGAAGTGCGCGGGCAGTTTCACCATGTCAATGATATTGCGCCGACGATCTACGACATCATCGGCATTACTGCGCCGGAATCGGTCAACGGGCTGGTTCAGGATCCGCTGGACGGCGTCAGCCTGGCCTATACCTTCGCCCACGGGACGGCCGATGCGCGGAAAACGCATCAGTACTTCGAAGTGTTTGGCAGCCGCGGCATCTACTCGGACGGCTGGATGGCCTCGGTATTCGGGCCGCGCATTCCGTGGCTGCCGGGCGCTTATGCCGCTTACGCAAACTGGAATCCTGACGACGACGTCTGGCGCCTGTACAAGCTCGACGAAGACTATTCCCAGTCTAACGACATTTCGGCTGACTACCCTCAGAAGCTTGAGGAGTTAAAGCAGAAGTTCGACAGCGAGGCGCGCGCCAACCACGTCTACCCGATCGGCGCCGGGCTCGGCCCCCTGCTGAATCCCAGCGCACGCGTTGGAACGACCCAGACCGAGTGGCATTTCAACACCGAGATTACCCGTCTGCCCGAATTCTGCGCGCCGAATCTGCGAGCACGCAACAACAAGGTCACCGTGGATGTGGATGTGGATTTCGGGGCCGAGGGCAGCGGGGTGCTGTATTCGCTGGGTGCCGTGGCGGGCGGCCTGGTGCTGTATATGGACGCCGGGTACCTGCACTACGAGTACAACTTCCTCGGCGTCTTGCGAACCAAATTGCGTTCGTCCGACCGCGTGGCGCCTGGTCCGCATCGCTTCGAGCTTGAAACCGTTATGAGCGGGCCGGCGCCAGGCGCGCCGGCGACACTGGTCATGCGTGTCGACGGAGTGGAGGCGGCGAGGGCGACGACACCTTTCACCGTGCCGCTTGCGTTCAGCGCCAGCGAAACCTTTAACGTCGGGGCTGACCTGGGTTGTCCTGTGACGCTGGATTACCGCGATCGCGCGCCATTCAGGTTCAATGGCCAGATCAACGATGTGCATATCGTCTACGTGTCATGATCGACTACATCGTGATTGGCGGGGGCTCGGCGGGCTGTGTGCTGGCCGCGCGCCTGAGCGAGGATCCAAAGGTTCAGGTGTGCCTGCTCGAAGCGGGCCCGTCGGACAAGAGCGCGCTGATTCAATGCCCCTCGGGACTGGCAGCGCTCATCCCATACCCCATCTATAACTGGGCGTTCAAGACGCTGCCGAATCGGGGGCTTGACGGCCGCATCGGCTACCAGCCACGCGGCAAAGCCCTTGGCGGCAGCAGTTCGATCAACGGCATGATGTACATGCGCGGAGACCGCACCGACTACGACGGATGGGCCGCGCAGGGTAACGCGGGCTGGAGCTACGCGGATGTCCTGCCGTACTTCCGGAAATCGGAGAACAACGAATTCTGGGGTGCCAATCAGTATCACGGCGCGGGTGGCCCGCTCAACGTAGCAGACCTGCTCGAACCCAGCGTCTATGCGCGAGCGTACGTCGAGGCCGCAGTGCAGGCAGGACATTCACCCAACCCGGACTTCAACGGCGACCATCTGTTAGGCGTCGGCCTGAGCCAGGTGACGCAAAAAAACGGCGAGCGCTGCAGCACGGCCAAGGCATTTCTGACGCCCAACCTCGGCCGTCCAAACTTGCAGGTCATCACCGGCGCACAGGTCACACGGATCGTGATGGAAGGCAAGCGGGCCGTAGGCGTTGAGTACATCCTGGGTGGCGAGGTCAAACGGCTCAATGCTGGGCGGGAAGTATTGCTGTCGGCCGGTGCATTGCAGTCGCCGCAAATCCTGATGTTGTCCGGCATAGGACCGGCTGCGCACCTCAAACATCACGGCATCGCCGTGGTCCATGATTTGCCCGGTGTGGGCAAGAACCTGCAGGACCATATCGATATCGTTCACAGCTATGAAGCCGGCGCGTCCAGAGGCTTGTTCGGGCTGTCGTTGTCGAGTGCGTGGGCGGTGCTCAAAGGCATGGTGCGGTGGAGCAGATTCCGTAGAGGGATGTTGACCTCTAACTTTGCTGAGGGAAATGGTTTCATCAAGACCCGGCCGGAGGAATCGCTCCCGGACGCGCAACTGGTGTTCATCGTGGCCAAACTCATCGACCATGGCCGCAAGCTATTGCCAGGCAATGGCTACTCGATTCACGTCGGTTTGCTGCGCCCCAAATCCCGCGGCAGCATTTCGCTGGCGAGCGCGGATCCGTTGGCCATGCCCATGATCGACACCAATTTTCTGGCAGAGCCAGACGACATGGACCGTTTGATTCGAGGATTCAAGCTGGCCCGCGAAATCATGCACCAGCCGGCTTTGACACGTTTCGGCGGCAAGGAATCCAGAAACTCCGCTCAAGCGCAGACCGACGTACAAATCGAAGCATTCATCCGTGCTCATGCTGACTGCGCCTATCACCCCGTGGGGACCTGCCGGATGGGCACGGGTTCTCAGGACGTGGTGGACGATGAACTGCGTGTGAAGGGCGTGGAAGGGCTGCGCGTAGTAGACGCGTCGATCATGCCGAACATCGTATCCGGCAACACCAACGCGCCCACCATCATGATCGCGGAAAAAGCCGCTGACATGATCAAGGCCGCGGCGCGTAGAGGTGCCGAGGAACAATCGTGCTGTGCATCCTGAAGGCGGCTTGCCTCACCGTCTACGGGCTTGCCCTCGCTGGCCTCATAGGGATTTTGCCTCATGGACTGGCGTGCACGATGCGCGTTATCGCTGTGGCGTTCCTCGCTATCCACACGCTGGAACTCGTGTTCGCGGCAGAAAAGGTGCGCCTGTACCGAGGGCGCTGGACCGTCAGC
>JBEKNG010000459.1:0-5270 GCA_049523075.1 Paraburkholderia sp. | reverse complement strand
TCTTCGCGATGCTGCCCACGAGTTCCACTGCAGGCCGATAGTTCCGATCGATGTCAGCCGGGACCACGTCGAGATGAATTACCGTGCGCCGCGCATTCGGGTTCCACTTGCCCGGCTCGTATTCGACCGGGCTGTAGCCTACCGTGACGACAACATCGGCCTGATCGAGCAGCGCATTGCCGGGCTGGTTGTTCCACAGGCCGATGCGTCCGGCGAAATTCGCGAGTTGCGCCGAGCCGACCGCTCCCGCCGCCTGAAAGGTGCCGACAACGGCGGCGCCCGTCTTGTCGATAAAGCTTCGCACTGCTTCTGCATTCTCCGGTGTGCTGGCGAGCATGCCGAGCAGCAGGACCGGGTTACGCGCTTCCCTGAGCAGTTCCGCTGCCGCGCGAATGCTGTCGGCCGCGGCGGGGCCGAATTCCGGTGCGGCGACATGAGTCAACGCGTCGCCCGCTGCCGGTGCATTGACGATGTCCATCGGCAGACTGACGAAGGCTGCGCCTTGACGGGGCAACTCGGCAGCCCGGAAAGCATTGGACATCACTTCCGAAATGGTGGAGGAATGGGTGACTTCCACGCTGTACTTCGTGACCGGCTTGAAGAGACTGACCGTATCCATCGTCTGGTGGACATTCTTGAGCCGGTCGTCGAGCTTGACCGCGCCGCCGATCGCTACCATGGGGTCGCCTTCCGAATTCGCCGTGGCAAGACCCGTGGTGACGTTCGAGATCCCGGGGCCAGAGGTGCACAGCGCAACGCCCGCCTTGCCCGTCAGCCGGCCCACGGCCGCCGCCATGAAGGCCGCATTCGCCTCGTGCCGGACCACCACGGTCTCGATCGTCGAGTCGACCAGTGAATCGAACACACGATCCACCTTGGCGCCAGGAATGCCGAACACATGTTTGACGCCCTGCTCTTCAAGATTGCGGACCACCAGGTCCGCACCGCATTTCCACGACGTTTCGACGTCGGTTTGGCTCTTCAACATTTTTAACTCCATCAATACCGGTTAATCCATGAACGAACGCCAGCGTCGAGCCGCTGATTCGTTAATCGGTCCATCACCCTTCAGTCGCCTCGATCGCTTTGCTCATGTCCTCGGAGTGCAGCGTGGCTTGCTGAAAATGTCGGGTTTGCGGAAGGTCGATACGCAGCTTCGAGATCTTCGCGACCTCGAGCTTGCCTTCGAGCAGGCGGTAGTCGAGGACATGACCGCCACCGCGGCGATCACGGGTGATGTAGTGGACGTGAAAGCCCGCCACGTTGATGCCCTGGACGTACGCGGGGCAACGAAAACCGACCATGGTTCCCACGGTGTCCTCGAACCGGTAGGTCGGCTGCCGCTCGATCGCCTGAAGCATGGGTCGGTACGGCTTCATCTGGCGCGGCACCGTGCGCGTCGCGACGTGTTCGAAATGGCCGTCGATACGAAAGGCGCAAAACAGATTCGGCGAATCAACCAGTTCGTCGATAATCTTTTGCACGTCGACCTTATCGAGTGTCGTCGTCAGTTGACCTGACATGGTTGGACGAAAGTTCGTAATCACCGCAAACGGCGTCTTCTGATCCATCTCTGCGACGCGCGCGCTGCCATCCTCGCGCAGCTGGTGAACTTCGCTGTCGAACGCGACCAGTTCGCCATCGAGGTCATTGAATGTTCCAAGACCGAAATCGCCATGTTCAAGCAGTTCGGCGATGGTCATGTTGCCTTCATACACGCCGTCGATGAGCGCACTCATTAACGAGGTCTGATAGAGTTCAGCCAGTTGATGTTCGGCTTCCCTTTCCTTTAGATGTGCGAATGCTTTAGCAATGTCGTGTGCGCAAGAACAGGCGACTGTGGGTTCCATAATCCGGTTTTCCTGAGGCGGCATGAGTTGTTCAGAGTATGGTTCGCCGCAATGCGCACGTCCAATATGGTGAGCAAGCTCTTTCGAGACGAGATCGATATGGAATTTCGCAACCTGAAATATTTCGTGGTGGTTGCCGAGGAACGGCACTTTACCCGGGCCGCAGAGCGGCTCGGGATGGCCCAACCGCCACTCAGTCAACAGATACGCAAACTCGAGCGAGAGATCGGCGCCCAGTTATTTCGTCGACTGACGCGTGGCGTCGAGCTGACGGATGCTGGCCGCATACTGTACGAGGACGCAAGCCGCATCCTGGATCAGGTCGAGCAGGCAAGGAGCCGGGTACTGAGCGCAGCGCGCGGGCAGACAGGCCACATTCGCGTTGGCTTCGCAAGCTCGGTGGTGTTTCATCCCGTCATCGCGGAGATCGTTCGCGCGTATCGGACGTGCACCCTGACGTCAGGCTGTCTCCGTCCGAAAGCAATGTGTCCGCGTTGATCGAGGATTTGATGGCGGAACGCATTGACCTGGCGATCATCCGCCAAACCTCGCAGGAATCGGACCGTGTGAAGGTCGAGGCGCTGTTCGATGAAGATATGTTGATCGTGTTGCCGCCGCAACACGCGTTGAGCACGGCCCCGAGCATTAGCCTAAGCGAGATTGCAGAGGAGATGTTGATCATGTTCCCCCGTGCGATCGCGCCTGTTCTGTATGACGAAATCATCTCCGCGTGCCAGCGTGCCGGATTCAGCCCGCAGCTCGGACAGGAGTCGGCACAGATCACATCGGCCGTCAGTATGGTGGCGGCGGGATTCGGTGTCTCGATCGTTCCACACTCGATCCGCCAGGTGGCGGCGACTGGCGTCACCTACCATGCGATCGAGGGGCTGCAGCCGAAAGCGCAAGTCGTCATCGCCTATCGATCGACTGAGTTCTCGAAAGTCGTGCGCGATTTCCTTGAAATCGCCAAGCGGCTGTCCAGGAACCGTGACAGCCCTCACTGAGAGGCGCGGCCCCGCGTTATGCGGGCATCATGGCTCAGTCAACTTCGGGGATTAAGATCGTGTGCTGTCGTTGGATGTCACTCTGGTCCCACTGCGAGTTCAGGTGTGCACTTACTGCACGCAGTGGCACATTCCAGTGCCCGGAATAGGCATGAAACAAACCGCCGCAAATCGCGGATATGCTGATACTTGCGATGATAATGCGAAGCATAAGACACCTACATTGAGCTATTGTCGTCAGGAGGCCGACGGGAACCTGCAGAAATCACGAGCTGGCCTCGGATAATGTCCCTTGTACAGCGTGGCCTTTAACGAACGAACTGACTGCACGATTGAATGCCGCTGGATTCGCCGCATTCATTCCATGCGATGCGCCCGCGATCGTTACCTGATCAGCGAGCGGCATCCATTCAAAAAGCTTGCTGACATTGTTGCGGAACATGCGGGGACTCTTTTGTCCTTCGATCAACAATGTCCGGCACGCGACACCGGCGGCGGATGCGCGTGAGTTGCCCGGCAATGGGTCGTCGAACTGTTTGGGCAGCGTGGCAGCGTTGTCGATCGCCATTCGGCGAAAGGCCTGCGAGCTTCTACGCCACGCCCCTGGCATGCTGACGGAGTCAACAAACAGCTCCAGTCCTGCCTCTACTGCGCCGCTGAGGATCAGTTCCGCCACACGCATACGCAGGGTATTGGTCGCTGGTGGCAGCGAAGCATCATCTTGATCGTCCAGCTGCAACGGTCCGCCCGGGTCTGCCAGGACGAGTGCGCTGACCAGATGGGGATACCGGCGGGCCAACTGGTAGGCGATACAACCCCCTCGAGAATGCCCGACCAGATTGACGGAGGTGAGCCCCATCGCGATGATGAATTCGGCCAACTCCGATAGATGGGACTCCCACCCGAAATCCTGCTGAATGCAAGCATTCGCCGCTGGCCAGTAGTGGCTCAGGCTTGGCGCTATGCATCGGAAGTTTTGCGAGAGCGCGCTTAACTGAGGAGTCCAGTAGCGATAGTCGCACAGCGAGCCGTGCACGAAAACAAGCGGGTCTCCGGAGCCGCACTCAATGTACGGGACGCAAAGGCCTGAAGAAAGGGTCGCGAAGCTGATGTCGGGGTCGACTTCTTCGGATGCGTAGTATCTCTGGTTCACAGCGGTTGCTCTCAAGTCGGATCACTGAGTCACACTCTGCCGTAAGTTGGAGAATAAGAAAAACGCGATATTCTGAAGAAGCTAATCAGCTTTTCTGATGGCAAGGGAAGGCGTACCTTCTCTGTACGGTATTGCAACAGTCGCCACGCCTCATGCGCGGGCTGCGAGGCCCTCATCCCAGTACGGTGGTTCGCCCATCACATCCGCATAGAAGTCGACAAACGAGCGCACCTTCGACGACACAATTTTCTTCGGTGGATAGACCGCCCAGATAGCCGCTTCGGCCTTACCTGTGCGCGCTTCCCATTCGGGAAGGGCACGGATCAGGCGTCCATCGCGTAGCGCTGTGCCCACGAGCCAGGTTGGCAAGAGCGCGATGCCGCATCCCGCCAGCGTGAGGTCGAGCACCGCCTCGGAGTCGTTGCCACGCAACCGGCCTTTCAATTCGACAAGTGTCTGCTCCAAGGCCGTTTTAGTATTTCCCGTGCGGTTGAAAACCCATTTGTCACCGGGCAGCAGCGACAGACGGAGTGATTCATGAGCCACGAGATCAGCAGGGACGGCGGGCATGCCGTTTTGATCGAAATAATCCGGACTGCCGCAGACGATGCGCCGATGCGGGGCCAGACGTTTAGCCATTAACGACGAATCGGACAGGACCCCAATGCGAATGGCTACGTCAACCCCGGCATCAATCATGTTCAGGGTATCGTCGGCCAGCACGAGGTCGAGGTCAATGTCCGGGTACCGCGTCATGAACGCTGGCAGATGCGGCACGATGTGCCGTCGCCCGAATGCGGATGGCATGGTAACGCGTAGCAGACCCTGTGGCGTGCTGTTCAGGGACGATGTGGCTTGCCGGGCGTCATCGAGAGCATCGAGTGCCAGGATCGCGCGCTCACGAAACACCCTGCCGCCCTCTGTCAGCACGAGACCCCGTGTCGAGCGATTGAAGAGGGCGATACCCAGATCTTTCTCAAGGTCGCTCACATACCGCGAGATGGTTGAGGTTTTTACAGCCATTTCGCGCGCAGCTTTGCTGAAGCTTTGCAGCTCCGCCGCACGTACGAAAGCGTGTACTGCTGAAAAGTAGTCCATTGATGCTGTTGCAAATCTGATTTGCAGAAACTGGAATTCACGACTCGAAGACAGAGACGCGCTAAAGCCTTTTTGTCGAGAAACAAAAGAGAAAGGGGCGGGATGCTCCTGACTGTGCTTTGGGCCATAGTGTACCGGTCCGGCGCCGCTGACGTGCGCTAGGCG
>JBEKNG010000458.1:0-5283 GCA_049523075.1 Paraburkholderia sp. | reverse complement strand
GCAGCGCCATCGTCTCGTTGGTTAGACGCTCGGCGGAGACGATCAGATCGGCTTCGTTTTCGCGGTCGTGGTCATCCTGCAGGACCACGGCGCGGCCATCGCGCATGGCTTGCAAGGCCGCGGCAATCCGCGGCGGAACGGGTTCGTTGGCGAGCTGGGGGAGATCGGCGAACGCATCTTCAGCGATCGTCGAAGGGACAGGAAAAGTAGCAAAGGACATACGAAACGCTCATCGCAAAAGTGGGGCGAAAAACGTTTCAGGGCATTGCAAACAGGCAGCACTCGACCCGGCGGACGTTCGGTTGGAACGCCCACGCCCTGCTCAGAAATGCGGGCAGCGCAACGGGCACGGACATGACTATCTGCACATCTTCTTCCATCCGGACTATGACCGTCGGCTCTGGCATCGCACCAGATCTGCTGACCCCGCTGCGCCTACAGTCCCATGCAACCTGGTTGCCGTGTTCTGGAGACATTGACGACGCGGGCGCTCGCGGGCTCGCTGGCAGGCAAGATTGCGCTGCCGGCATACCGCCGGTGGGGAATTTCACCCCGCCCTGAAGACGCACTGATTGCCGAAATTTCCGGCAGGTGAAGCATACAACAGCTACGCCCAGTCTGCAGCGCAGCGGACAGATTTGAAAAACGCCTCTCGCGCGAGCACTGGCGCTGGCGCCATCAAAGCGGCGCAGCGTGCCGAGCGGCATCGTGGTGCGGCACGTCCCAGCGCGGCGGTGTTTCCGCGTTCAGCGTGACGCGAAACGCGCGCACCTCGGTGTCGCCGGGATTGCGCAGGCTATGCGGCTGGTCGGCGTCGAAGACGATCGCGTCGCCGGTAGCCAGCAACTGGCGCTGATCGTGAACGCTGACTTCCAGCGTGCCCTCGCTCACCACCAGATTGATCGTCGTGCCGGGCGCACGGCGGATGCCCGGTTCGGTATGCAACGGCGCAATGCGTAGTTCATGGAACTCGGCGGCCGCCGGCTCCGCATCGGGATACAGCGGCCGCGCGGAATAGCGGCCGTTCGAGCTGACGAGGCGAGTCGCCCGGTCAGCGGGCAGATGTTCGAATCCGTTGGTGGCGTGGCGGCGCAGGAACGCGGCGACCGATACCTTCAACGCCGCCGCAACCTTGCACAACACCTTGATCGACGGCACGCTGCGGGCCGACTCGATCTGCGCCAACATCGCGCGCGACACGCCCGAAGCGCGAGCCAGCGCATCGAGCGACAGTTGCCGTTCGGCCCGCAAACGGGCCAGATTGACACCGACCAGATGTTCCAATGCATCGAAGGGTTCCGCGGCCCGCGGCCCTTCGAGAGCGTCAATCGCGGGATCGCGAACCAGCGCAAGCGGGGAATGCATGAGTGCCTCCAGTAGCGCCGCCACATGGCGGGCAAAAGGTTAGTGGAGGCAAGATAGCACTGCGATTCGTTACGCCCAACGAAGTTATCTTCACACTGTTATCACTATTGCGGAGGACGGTTCTGGCAAAGCTTGTGCGGATTTTTCATATCGCCTCGCCGACGGCGCCTTTACGGGCCGGCACATCCATGCGCGCCGCCATCCAGGTCAGCAACAGCGCGGCTATGGACACCACCGCCGCCACCCATGGCAGCTCGTCGAGCCCCATTCCATGGCCGATCGCCAGCCCGCCGAGCCATGCACCCCCAGCATTGCCGAGGTTGAAAGCGCCAATATTCAGCGTCGACGCCAGATTCGGCGCCGCAGTCGCTTTTTCAACCACGCGCATCTGCAACGGCGGCACCGTCGCAAACGCGGCGATCCCCCAGACGAAAATCGTCACCGCCGCGGCCACCTGCGAATGGCTGGTGCGCGTGAAGATCACCATCACCACGGCGAGCGCCAGCAGAATCCCCATCAACGAAGGCATCAGCGCGCGGTCCGCGAGCTTGCCGCCCGCCGTATTGCCGATCGTCAGGCCCACGCCGAACAGCACCAGAATCAGCGTGACGCCGCGCGGCGAGAAGCCGCTCACCTGTTCGAGAATCGGCGCGATATAGGTGAACACGACGAACACGCCACCGAAGCCCACAATCGTCATCGCGAGTGCCATCCACACGTGCGGGTCTTTCAGCACGCGCACTTCGTGAGCGAGACCGGCCGGTGCCGTGTCGTGTTTGTTCGGCACCAGCGCCGCGATGCCCGCAAGCGAGAGCACGCCGAACGCAGCGACGACCCAGAACGCCACGCGCCAGCCGAATTCCTGCCCGATGAAAGTCCCGAACGGCACGCCAAGCACGTTGGCGAGCGTGAGCCCGGTGAACATCAGCGCAATCGCGCTAGCGCGCTTTTCCTGCGGCACCAGCGACGCAGCGACCACCGCGCCGATGCCGAAGAACGAGCCGTGCGCAAACGACGTCACAACACGCGCGATCATCAGCACCGAGTAGTCCGATGCCACCGCGCAAAGCACATTGCCGACGATAAACACGGCCATCAGCAATTGCAGCGCCAGTTTGCGCGGCATCTTGCTCGTCACCACGGCGAGCAGCGGCGCCCCGACCGCAACGCCCAGCGCATAGCCGCTCACCAGCAGACCCGCCGAAGGGATCGACACCGCCAGGTCACGCGCCACCTCGGGCAGCAAGCCCATGATCACGAACTCGGTGGTGCCGATGGCAAAGGCGCTAATGGCTAGCGCAAGAAGTGGAATAGGCATCGCAAAACTCCAGTTTTCAATAATGGACGTGCCGCAGGGCTGTCACGAATTCGACGACGACGCCCGGCGCAAGCGCGACAAACAGTTGCCGTTCCGCGGACAGCGGCACCTCGGCGAGCTGGTAGCCCACGTCGGCCGCCCGCAGCCGATCGAGCAGGGCCTGCCATTCGGCGGCGCTCTCAATCCGGAAGGCGATGTGATCGATGCGGGGCGCCGCGCGGCCGGCATAGGCCGGCACGGTCGCGTCGACCAGATGGACCACGGGCCGCCCCGCTGCATACAACCAGTAACCGCGGACCCCGAACGGTGGCCGGGCGCCGTCCACCAGCCCCACCACGTCCACAAAAAAGCGGTGGGCGGCGTCGAGATCGGCGGTGACAATCGTTGCGTGATCGAGATTCATGGCGGAGCCAACAAACCGGTTTTCAGGCCGGCCGGGAATTTTCAGTAGGCGCATTGTCCCGGCTGCGCGTCAATTTGAGAATGGGCGTAGCATTTGAATCATTTTCAAATTATTTTGAAGAATCGATGGACAACCTGGGCGACATCCGCCTCTTTCGATCTCGCGATCCGCTTCGGCGTGCCGCAGGACAGTTCGCTGATCGCCCGGCCGCTGGCACCCAACCGGCGGGCGCTGTGCGCCTCGCCTGACTACATCGCGCGGCGCGGCGAGCCCAAGGATCCGGTCGATTTGACCCGCTTCGACTGCATCGTGCTCGGCACGGCATCTGGCCCCGTCAATGAAGGGAGCTTCACCCCGGGGCGAGGAGATCCAGCACTACACGGTGCCGCTCGAGACGGCCCGCGAGACCAATGACGGCGCGGTCGCCCGCGAATGGGCGCTACGCGGCTACGGGATCGTGGTGAAGTCCATGTGGGACGTGGAGGCGGATCTGCGCTCGGACGGGCTGAAAGTCCTGTTGCCCGACTGGCGTTATCCGGACGCGCCGCTGCACGCGCTGTACCACCGCAACCGCTTCATGGCGCCGCGCGTACGGGTGCTGCTGGACTTCCTCGCAGACCGTTTCGCCCAGGTGTCCGACGAACTGGAGGGCCTGCTGGGCCTGCCGGCACTGCGGCCGGTGAATAAATCCGCGCGCAGCGAACGGCTATAATGTTGGACTACGCTGCAAACGTGCCGCTAATGTCCTGCCACGGCTGCCACAGTCTCGCGCCATGCCTTGGCCCGCGCACGTTTTCGCCTCTCTTCACTCTTTAATGACGCCCCCAGATTAATCACTGCGACCGGCGAAACTCGATGACCAAGAAAGTTTATGTAAAGACCTACGGCTGCCAGATGAACGAGTACGACTCCGACAAAATGATCGACGTACTCGGCGCGGCTGAAGGCCTCGTCAAAACCGACACCCCGGAAGACGCGGACGTCATTCTCTTCAACACCTGCTCCGTGCGCGAAAAAGCGCAGGAAAAAGTCTTCTCCGAACTCGGCCGCGCGCGCGAGCTGAAGGAAGCGAATCCGAACCTGATCATCGGCGTGGGTGGCTGCGTGGCGAGCCAGGAAGGCGCATCGATCGTCACCCGTGCTCCATATGTGGACCTGGTGTTCGGCCCGCAAACCCTGCACCGTCTGCCGCAGATGATCGACAAGCGCCGTCAAAGCGGCCGCGCCCAGGTCGACATTTCGTTCCCGGAAATCGAGAAGTTCGACCACCTGCCGCCGGCGCGCGTCGACGGTCCGAGCGCGTTCGTGTCGATCATGGAAGGCTGCAGCAAGTACTGCAGCTACTGCGTCGTGCCGTACACGCGCGGTGAAGAAGTGTCGCGTCCGCTCGACGACGTGCTGACCGAAATCGCCGGCCTCGCCGACCAGGGCGTGCGCGAAGTGACGCTGCTCGGCCAGAACGTGAATGCTTACCGTGGCGGCCTCACGCTCGGCTCGTCGGAGATCGCAGACTTTGCGACGCTGATCGAATACGTCGCGGATATCCCCGGCATCGAACGCATCCGCTACACCACGTCGCATCCGAAGGAATTCACGCAGCGCCTGATCGATACCTATGCCAAGGTGCCGAAGCTCGTCAGCCATCTGCACCTGCCGGTACAGCACGGCTCCGACCGTATCCTGATGGCGATGAAGCGCGGCTACACCGTACTCGAATACAAGTCGGTAATCCGCAAGCTGCGCGCAATCCGCCCGGACCTGTCGCTGTCCACGGACATGATCGTCGGCTTCCCCGGCGAGACCGAGGAAGACTTCGACAAGATGATGGCGCTGATCCACGAGATGAAGTACGACACCAGCTTCTCGTTCATCTACAGCCCGCGACCCGGCACGCCGGCCGCGAACCTGCACGACGACACGCCGCGTGAAGTGAAGCTCAAACGTCTGCAACATCTGCAGGCCACCATCGAAGAAAACGTCGCACGCATCAGCGAATCGATGGTCGGCAAGGTCGAGTGCATTCTGGTCGAACGGCCTGCGCGCAAGGACCCCAATGAACTCGCCGGCCGCACCGAAAACAACCGCGTGGTGAATTTCCCGGTTCCGCCGGCATCGCACGCGCGGCTGATCGGCCAGATGGTGGACGTAAAAATCGTGCAAGCGTACCCACATTCGCTACGTGGCGAGCTCGTGATGG
>JBEKNG010000457.1:0-5284 GCA_049523075.1 Paraburkholderia sp. | reverse complement strand
CGGTCTATTCGCGTCGCCCCTGTGCAGGGCGGCACTTACTTTCTTTGCCGCCGCAAAGAAAGTAAGCAAAGAAAGCGGGCTCACACCGCCAGCCTGTAGGTGTCCACCACTGGCATGAAGCCGGAGTGGTGCGAGACGAGACCCGCTCTCGCACCACTCAAGTTGGTGACAAAGCACTCATCCGTTCCAGCGTCGCGCTTCGCGCCCCGCCGTCCGACATAGCGCTTTCTGGAAATTACGGAGGATACCTAATATTTTGGGGTGCAGGTGAGGATCCAACTTCCTCGGCGCGGCCCATGCCTGACTTACGTGATTGGTTGAATTGCCCCGCATTTTTCGCCTCATCTGGAAAATCGGCCTTCCGAGGTGAACGTCGCCTGCTGACTGGCGTCCGTCCTCGAGGTACTTCCCGAGATGCGCTTGGCAGCTTCTATCCGCCTAGGGAGCGCGAACCTTTCCAGGCGCCTGCCTTCCGAAGCAGACCCATCCGCGACGCACGCAGTGCGGAGTGGGGTGGATGAGCGCCTTGTCACGAATGGGGAGAACGCGAGAGACGGTCTTGTCTCGGACCATTCCGGGTTCACACAAGAGATGGACACCTACGGGCTAGCGGTTGCGTCCGCTTTCTTTGCTTACTTTCTTTGCGGCGGCAAAGAAAGTAAGTGCTGCCCCGCACAGGGGCGAAGCTAATAGACCAATAACAATGCAAGGAGAGGCCAACGCCGTAGGCAAACAGAAAAAGCCGTCTGCAAGACACCACCACCAAATAAAAAACCAAAAGACGCCACGCAAAACAAAACCGCGTAGCGTCCCAACTGAAAGTGAAAAACGACTTACTTCCCTTCAGCCACAATAACCTGCGCCGCAGCATTAACAACCGAAGCAATGCGCCCCACATCCCGCAACTGAGTCGAACTCATCCCCTCAGCAACAAGCGTATCAAAGTGCGATTTAACACAAAAATGGCACTTGCCAATAATAGAGGCCGCCAGCGCATACATCTCAAACCGCCGCTTATCCACGCCACCATGCGAAGCATAAGCATTCATCCGCAAACCCGCCGGCTGCGATTTTAGATCTGCATTGTCAGTCATCTCCACATACGGATACCAGACATTGTTCATTCCCATCAAGGCAGCAGCCGTCAGCGCGCCATTGACTTCCTCGGGGGACAACACGCCCGCGTTGCGAATCGCATCGACAATCACCGGGCTCTTCGCAGCAAACGCCGCCGCCAGCGCAACACCCACCGCATCCGTGCCTTCCAGCGACGAACGCGCAATCGTGCCGTCCAGATTCAAACGAATGTCTTTAGCGTAGTCAGGAATAAGCGCTTTAATCGCAGACAAGAATTCCATTGATATCTCCTATCAGGTTGCCGATAAAAAAGCCCGCTGGCTCTTTCAAGCTTAGCGGGCTTCCGACTGCAATGCTTACAGCGTTGCGCCGCCAACTACACGGTTGCACGGGCACAGTTCGTCCGTTTGCAGACCGTCCAGAATACGCAGCACTTCTTCGGGGTTACGGCCCACGTTCAGGTTGTTCACCGAAACGTGCTGGATCGTGTTGTCCGGGTCGACGACGAACGTTGCGCGCAGCGCCACGCCCGCTTCCTTGTCGCGCACGCCCAGTTGGTCGATCAGTTCGCCCTTGACGTCGCCGAACGCGTAGTGGTTCAGCTTGCTCAGGTCCTTGTGCTCACGGCGCCATGCCAGCTTCACGAATTCGTTGTCCACGCTGCCGCCCAGCAGGACAGCATCACGCTCCGCGAAGTCGTTCGCCAGCTTGCCGAATTCGACGATTTCCGTCGGGCACACAAAGGTGAAGTCCTTCGGGTAGAAGTAAATGATCTTCCACTTGCCCGGGAACGACTGTTCGGTGATTTCCTCGAACGCCGACACGCCGTTTTCTTCGTGATTGTTGAAGCCCGGCTTGGCAGCGGTGACGGTGAAAGCTTCGAGTTTGTCGCCAACGGTTTTCATGCGGAATACTCCTGTGAAAGGTTGCCAATGAGTTGGAAAAACAGCCTGTTCAAGCTACCTGCTCGCTGTAACGAAAACGTTACATACAACTAATTATAGTTCTATTGGTGCATCGCATCAATAGTTTTTAACTAATAAACCAGATAGTTTTTCTTCACCGCGGCGATAGTTGGTTCAAATGTCACCCTTTCCGATGCTTTCATGGCATGACCATTGCGCGGAGGGGGAGGACGGTCGTGCGCCGCAGCATGCGGCCTGTTGACGCGGGCGCCGTTCAGGCGCCCTTGGCGAGCGGAAACTCAATCGTGACTTCGAGTCCCGGCCCGGGGGTCCGGTTGCGCAGGCGCAGACCGCCCCGATAGCGGCCCACCAGACGCTGCACGATCGCCATGCCGAGACCCGTGCCATTGGCCTGCGTGCGTGCCGTATCGACCCGGTAGAACGGTCGGGTCACGAGCGCCAGCTGGTCTTCCGGGATTCCCGGCCCTTCGTCGACCACGGACAGCTCGACGCGCGAATGGGACACGCGCGTCTCGAGGATCACGTGCGGAATGCCATCGCCGTCGCTCAGCCCGTACTTGCGCGCGTTCTCGAGCAGATTGCCGATCACGCGCCGCATATCGGTCTCGTCGGCCTCGATCACCGCTGACGGGGCAAGCCGCGTGATCAGCCGCATGCCATCTTCGGACGACATACGTGCGGCCAGTTCTTGTGCGATCACGGAAAGGTCCACAGGTTCCGGGACTCTTTGCACCGGCCGCGCGTAATCGAGGAATCGGCCGATGATCATGTCCATCTGCTCGATGTCGTCGACCATCGCGTCCTTGGTGGTCTGATCCGACGGGCTCATTTCGGTTTCGAGCCGCAAGCGGGCTAGCGGGGTGCGCAGATCGTGCGAGATACCGGCCAGCATGAGCGCACGGTCGGCCTCGAGCTGTTCGAGGTCCTGCACCATCTGGTTGAAGCTGCGATTGGTTTCGGCGGCGACGCCCATGCCGCGCTCGGGCAGCGGCTCGGGCGACTGCCCCGAGCCCACTTTGCGCGCCGCCATGGCAAGCCGCGCGAACGGCCGGTTCACCAGACTCGTGATGAAGGCTGCGCCGAACAGCGAGAGCGCCAGCGCGAACACCCCCCAGCCGGCCCATTGGAGGCCCGTGGCGTTATCGAGTTGATCGCGGTCGAGCGCCACCCAATAGTCGTCATCGTCAATCTTGAAGCTGATCCAGACGCCGGGGATGTCGTTGACCGATTGAGCGATCACCGTGTCGTCGCCAAGCCGTCCGCGGATGTCGTGTTCGATCAACCGGTTGAGCGATTCGTCCGGTTGCAGCTTGTACTTGTCGGTGGTTTCGCGCGGATACACGCGGACCCCTTCATTGCTTTCCAGATCCTGCAGTAATGCGCGCCGCAGGTCGGGATCGGAATAGAGGAGTGCGGTGCGCGTGAGCTTCACGATGGCGACGAGCTGCAGCGCCACGCGTTGCGCGCGCGGCTCGCGTTCGATCACCCGGAAGCTCTGGAACCAGGCGGCGAGACTGACTGCGATCAACAGCGCGATCAACAGAAAGGTCCGCCAGAAAAGGCCGCCGAACGCGAGCGTCAGGAGGCGCCGGTCGATCCGCATGGGCCCTTCTTATCTGAAAACAGCAACGGAAAGCGCGAACAATCTCAGGCTGCGCCGTCGGGAATGAACACGTAGCCAAGACCCCAGACGGTCTGGATGAAGCGCGGGCTGCCCGGATCGGGCTCGATCAGCTTGCGCAGACGCGAGATCTGCACGTCGAGGCTGCGGTCGAATACTTCGTATTCGCGGCCGCGTGCGAGTTCCATTAGCTTTTCGCGCGACAGCGGCTGGCGCGGATGGCGGGCAAACACCTTCAGCACGGAGAACTCGCCGGTAGTCAGCGGGATTTCCTGGCCGGCCTTGGTCAGCGTGCGGGTAGCCAGGTTGAGCGCGAATTCGCCGAATTCGAAGACCTCGGTGGTCTCGGACGGCGCTCCCGGCAACTCGGACGGCGACTGACGCCGCAGTACCGCGTGAATCCGTGCCACCAGCTCGCGTGGGTTGAATGGCTTGGGCAGATAGTCGTCAGCACCCATCTCGAGGCCGACGATACGGTCCACATCCTCACCCTTGGCCGTGAGCATGATGATTGGCGTGCGGTCGTTGCTGCCGCGCAGACGCCGGCAGATCGACAGCCCGTCTTCACCTGGCAGCATCAGGTCGAGCACCAGCAGGTCGAACCGTTCACGTACCCAGAGCTTGTTCATTGACGGCGCGTTTTCGGCGACGTAGACGTTGAAGCCCTGTTCGCCAAGGTAGCGGCGCAGAAGATCGCGCAGACGCGGATCGTCATCGACGACGAGGATTTTCGAAGGGTTTTTGGTTTCCATGATCGGCATCTTAGCGCGATTACAAAGTGGCGCGAGTTTGCATCAATTCGCGGGTTACAGTCAGTTACAAAATTTACCCGCACTGTGGCACGGCGTAAAGCGGTGGCAGGTAGACTGCTTTACTGAATGCGGCTGTTCGGTGGATACTTCACTCGACTAAAATTCTCGCTCCCGGCTTCTTTCCGGGGTTTGTACACGCATTTAGGGTAGCCGGTTGCCGCACCACGAAGGGAACAAGATGAAGGGAGGGGTTTGGCCGAATCTGCGCCTAAGCGTGATTGCGCTGGCAGTGGCCGGCAGCCTCACGGGCACATTTGGCCCTACACTCGCCCATGCCCAGTCCTCCGAAGAGCGGGCATCGAACGCACACGCGCCTCGTTCCCGGGGTTCCAAACTGTCCCGCCAGCCGCATACTCCTCCCGACGACCACCCTGCTTCAGACGTCATGATGCGTACCGCAGTTCCCCCCGATCTCGATCAACGTCGCCGCGACGGTCACATGACGCCCGAAGAACGCCGTCTGTTGCGCCAGCATATCGAAGACGCCGTGCGCGAGTTGTACAAGCGTTAGGCTGCCCACGCCCAGCGCCTGTCGTCGTGTGCCACGATGCGCGCGAAAAATTTCGTTGCACTTCACCCGTCAACTTTCCCATCTGATCTGCCGTTGAGTCGCCAGAGGGGACATTCGCATGCGCGCGGTGCCTCTGCGCCATCCGCCACCCAACCACGGACGACTGACAATGAGAACGCTGCTCAGGTTGACTTGCGGCATGTCGGCGCCGTTGCTCGCTGCCGCGGCAGCTGCAACGCTCGTGTGTGCGCTGCCCGCCGTGGCCCAGGACGGCACGCTTCATAGTCAGCGTGCGAAGCACCATGTAGCGTCGGTGGCCGGGGACGATCCGGAGGAG
>JBEKNG010000456.1:0-5286 GCA_049523075.1 Paraburkholderia sp. | reverse complement strand
GGCATCGTGGCGGCGCCCACTACCTCGCTGCCCGAACAGCTGGGCGGCACACGCAACTGGGATTACCGCTATTGCTGGCTGCGCGACGCCACCATCACGCTGCTCGCCATGATGCGCGGCGGCTACTTCGACGAAGCGCGCGCGTGGCGCAGTTGGCTGGCCCGCGTGATGGCCGGCGCCCCCGAGCAATTGCAGATCATGTACGGGATCGGCGGCGAGCGGCGCTTACCGGAGTTCGAGCTGGACTGGTTGCCGGGCTACCAGGGGGCGAAGCCTGTGCGCATCGGCAATAACGCGGCCGGCCAGTTGCAGCTCGACGTGTACGGCGAAGTGATGAATGCGTTGCACCTCGCACGGGTTGGCGGCCTGCAAGCGGATGAGACCACCTGGAACGTGCAGTGCGAGATGCTCGAGCATCTGGAAAACATCTGGCAGGAGCCCGACGAGGGCATTTGGGAAACGCGCGGTGGTCGCCAGCACTTCACCTTCTCAAAGGTGATGGCCTGGGTTGCGTTCGATCGCGCGATCAAGTCCGCCGAATCTTTCGATTTGTCTGGACCGATCGACCACTGGCGCAAGATTCGCGAGCAGATTCACGCGCAGGTCTGCGAGAAAAGCTGGAACGCCCAGCTCAATGCCTTCACCCAGGTCTACGGCGGCGACGAGCTCGACGCGAGCGTCATGCTGTTGCCGCAGGTCGGCTTCCTGCCGCCGTCGGATCCGCGCGTGATCGGCACGCTCGCCGCCACCGAAAAATACCTGCTACGCGACGGCTTCGTGATGCGCTACCGTACGACCGAGGTCGATGACGGCCTGCCGCCCGGCGAGGGCACCTTCCTTGCCTGCAGCTTCTGGATGGTCGACAACCTCGCGATGCAAGGACGCGTGGCCGAAGCCGAGGAGATGTACGAACGGCTGCTGTCGCTTGTCAATGACGTCGGTCTGCTGGCCGAAGAATACGACCCGGCGGCGAAGCGCCTCGTCGGCAACTTCCCGCAAGCGTTTTCGCACGTGGCGCTGGTGCACACCGGGCTGAACCTGATGAAACACGAGCAGGAGATGGCGAAGGCGACCGGGCAGCCGCCGCATGATGGAGCGTCGGCGGATGAAGCGACGGCGAGCGCGTGACGCGGCATAACGGCAGCGACACGGACAAACCTGACCCTGCGGCAACCCCGGATAGCGGCACAGCAACATCGCTCGTACCATGATTTAATGACGTTTTAGCTGCCGAGGGTCGTCGCATTGCTGCATTGCACAAATTCACTTTGTCCGATATCATCAAACGAGACTCTTGGCCGATAATCAAGCGCCTACAACCAACACGGCCCACCGCAACGCGATACGCGTGTTTGCGCAGCCCCATGCGAATCGCCCCAACACCGGAGCGCCTATGCTCTACCAACTGCACGAATTCCAGCGCGCTCTGCTCAGCCCGCTGACCGCCTGGGCCCAGGCCGCGTCGAAATCCTTCGCGAACCCGGCTAGCCCTTTCGCCTATGTCCCAGGTGCCACCCGCCTCTCCGCCGGCTACGAATTGCTCTACCGGCTGGGCAAAGATTACGAAAAACCCGAATTCAATCTGCACCAGATTGTTAAAGATGGTCATAACATCCCGATCATCGAACAAACCATCATCGAGAAGCCGTTCTGCCGTCTGCTGCGTTTCAAGCGTTTCGCCGATGATAGCGCCGCTGTCAGCCAACTGAAAGACGAGCCGGTCGTGCTGGTGTGCGCGCCGCTCTCCGGCCACCACGCCACGCTGCTGCGCGACACGGTGCGCACCCTGCTGCAGGACCACAAGGTGTACATCACCGACTGGATCGACGCACGCATGGTGCCGCTCGAAGATGGCACGTTCCATCTCGACGATTACGTTGCTTACATTCAGGAATTCATCCGTCACATCGGCGCAAAAGATCTGCACGTGATCTCCGTGTGCCAGCCGACGGTGCCGGTGCTGGCCGCCATTTCGCTGATGGCGAGCCGTGGCGAAGAAACGCCGCGCACCATGACGATGATGGGTGGCCCAATCGACGCGCGTAAGAGTCCGACGTCGGTCAACTCGCTCGCCACCCAGCACTCGTTTGAGTGGTTCGACAACAACGTCATCTACACGGTGCCGCCGAACTATCCGGGCGTCGGGCGCAAAGTCTATCCCGGCTTCCTGCAGCACACCGGTTTTGTGGCGATGAATCCGGAGCGGCACGCAGCCTCGCACTGGGATTACTATCAGAGCCTGCTGCGTGGCGACGAAGACGACGCCGAAGCACATCGCCGCTTCTATGACGAGTACAACGCGGTACTCGACATGGACGCTGACTATTACCTCGATACGATCCGCGTGGTCTTCCAGGAATTCCGCCTGGCTGAAGGCACCTGGGATGTGGCGGGTGAGCTCGTGCGACCACAGGACATCAAGAAGACCGCCCTCTTCACGATCGAAGGCGAGCTGGACGACATCTCCGGCGACGGCCAGACACGCGCCGCGCAAGATCTGTGCAGCGGCATTCCGGCGGAGCACAAGCAGCATTTCACGGCGGAAAAATGTGGCCATTACGGCATTTTCTCGGGCCGCCGCTGGCGCACCATCATTTATCCGCAACTGCGCGACTTTATCCTCGCGCACAATAAGGCCCCCAAGACCGCGAAGGAAAAAATCGAGGCCTGAACGCGACTGTGCATGGTGTTCCGGGTAAACCGGGCCGTTAGCCACGTTAGCCAGAAGGTTGCGCACGCATCAAATGCAAAACAACGGCCCCAGCGGGGGCCGTTGTTGTTTGATGCGCGTGAAAACGCGTGCGGTGTCACATCACGCTTGCCCGCATGCACCCTGATCGCGCGTTGCTTGCCGCCAGATAGCCGGACATGGCGCCTAACGCCTGGCCCAACCCCGGCTCACCTGGTTTAACGCCTAAGCAGGTACGCAAGCAGCAACTCGGTATTCATCTGCACCACCTCGCTGCGCTCGGAAGCCGTGCTGAAATCGCGGCCGAGCGTCGCCTCCAGCGTGAAGCGATTCGAGACGATGTAGTAGCCCATGCCCGAGAGCGTGACGTAGAAGCGCAGCGGGTCGACATTGGTGCGGAACAGGCCGGCGCGCTGGCCACGCTCCAGGATGCTGCCAAGCGTCGCAACAATCGGCGAGATCATTTCGCGGATGCGCGTGGACTTCTGCATATAGCGCGCTTCGTGAAGGTTCTCGTTATTGACGAGACGCAGCAGCTCCGGGTGATCCCGGTAGTAGTCCCACACAAAATGCGCAAGACGCGTAATGGCCTCGACCGGCGCAATACCATTCAATTCCAGCGTGCGTTCTGCCTCGTTCAACGCGCCAAAGGCGTGTTCGAGCACAGCAGTGAATAGCTGCTCCTTACTCCCGAAGTAGTAATAGAGCATGCGTTCATTGGTTTCCGCGCGGCGGGCGATCTGGTCGACGCGCGCGCCGAACAACCCACCATTTGCAAATTCCTCAGCGGCCGCGAGCAGAATACGGCGCCGGGTGCCTTCAGGATCTCTTTTGATTTTCGGCTGATTCATGGTGGCATCATCGTGAGCCGCGTTATCCGGATCGCGCCGCCGGCCTCTCCTTGGGCCTTGCACCGACAGCGTTAGC
Organism: Paraburkholderia sp.; assembly: GCA_049523075.1. Taxonomy (GTDB): domain Bacteria; phylum Pseudomonadota; class Gammaproteobacteria; order Burkholderiales; family Burkholderiaceae; genus Paraburkholderia. The sequence continues at coordinate 1,670 of JBEKNG010000456.1, read as the reverse complement.
GGGCGCGCCATGGTTGGGGGACACCCTTCTGCGGTCTTTCGAAAAAGCGCTTCGATTATGGCACATGGTTTGACAATCGCAATCGGGGAAATCGGCGATAATGTGCTATTTCTCCTACGCCCGCTGGAGCCAGCTGATTCGTGCTGCTCCCGTCTGCCGCCAGGCGCCCTCGAACGGCCTTGCCGGCAAGCCTCACCGTCGTGACCGTGACCGATTCCATAACACTCGCAGACCGCGTCGAAGATCTGCTTCCCCAGACACAATGTACGAAGTGCGGCTATGCAGCATGCCGGCCGTACGCCGAAGCGGTGGCCGTTGGCACAGCCGACTACAACCAGTGCCCGCCGGGCGGTGCCGAAGGCGTGGCGCGGCTGGCCGCCCTGCTCGGCAAGCCGGTGATCCCGCTCAATCCCGCCAATGGCGTGGAACGGCCACGGCCCATCGCGGTGATCGACGAGAGTCTGTGCATCGGTTGTACGCTCTGCATGCAGGCGTGTCCGGTGGACGCGATCCTCGGCGCACCGAAGCAGATGCACACGGTGATCGCGGAACTGTGCACTGGCTGCGATTTGTGCGTCGCGCCCTGCCCGGTCGACTGCATCGCGATGATGCCCGTCACGGGCGTTGCAACCGGCTGGGACGCGTGGAGCGAAGAACAGGCCAAGGTCGCCCGCGAACGCCACGACCAGCGCGAGGCGCGTCTCGAGCGCGAACGCAATGAAGCCGAAGCACGCGTGGCAGCCCGCCGGGCCGCGAGTAGCGCAAGCCATCAGCCTACCGCTGCCGGGACCGCTACGCAGGCCGGTGGGTCCGAAGCTGCCGCTGCCGCCGCTAGCACGTCTCCCGACGACGCCGAAGCCGGGAAACGCGCGATCATCCAGGCCGCGCTCGAACGTGCACGACAGAAGAAGGCAGAACTGACCGCCAACGGTGCCGGGCCGCAAAACACGGAGCGCGTGAGTGCCGACGTGCAGGCCCAGATCGACGCCGCCGAAGCCCGCCGCCGGCGCCTCGGCATTGATGCCGCTGAGCCGGCGCAAGCAGCGCCAGCCGCAGAGACACCCGCCACGCCTCGTGCACCCAAACCCTGATCTCACGCCCCGGTATGAACGCGAACAAACGCCGCGCCATCTACGAGACGCTCCAAAGCCTCAACCCGCACCCCACGACCGAGCTCGAATACACCACGCCGTTTGAACTGCTGATCGCCGTGATGCTGTCGGCGCAAGCCACCGACGTATCGGTCAACAAGGCGATGCGCAAGATGTTCCCGGTCGCCAACACGCCGCAACAGATTGTCGAGCTCGGCGAAGAAGGGGTAGCCGACTACATCAAGACCATCGGCCTCTATCGGACCAAGGCGAAGAACGTCATCGCGACCTGCCGGATTCTGCTCGATCAGTACGGCGGCGAGGTACCGGACGACCGCGAGGCGCTCGAAAGCCTGCCGGGGGTCGGCCGCAAGACGGCCAATGTGGTGCTGAACACCGCCTTCGGTCACCCGACCATCGCGGTCGACACGCACATCTTTCGGGTTGCGAACCGAACTGGCCTGGCGCCTGGCAAGGACGTGCGCGCGGTCGAAGCGGCGCTGGAGAAATTCACCCCCGCCGAGTTCCAGCAGGACGCGCATCATTGGTTGATCCTGCACGGCCGTTATGTCTGCAAGG
>JBEKNG010000455.1:0-5294 GCA_049523075.1 Paraburkholderia sp. | reverse complement strand
GATGCCACGACCGACCCAGCATTCGCCGGTTTGCTATAGAGCTTCGCTTGCCCAGCGAAGAAACGCCGAACGTGTTCGGGCTTGATCGCGGCGACGTCGACGGCGCCCTCGCCGAAACGAGCGGTCAGCAACCGACCGACGATGCGCAGCGCCATGCTCCGCGTCTTCGGCGCCAGGCCCCGCGCGTGCTCCATATACTCGTCGTATCGGCGCAGTTCCTCGTCTACCGGTGTTGCGCTATCTGCGGGCACCGCGATGACGCCCTGAGCGCGCAAGACCACGAGCAGGTGTCGTAGCGCCGCGCTATGGTCACCCCGATCGCGACGGATTGCGCCAGCGCACTCGCACTGCGGGAGATGCCCGTCGAGGAACTCCGCGATCAACCCTTCATCGATCCGTTGCCGCCGACGGTGCCCGAAGTCGGCCCATCGGGCGAAATGCGTGATGCAGCGCAGATAGGTAGCGACCGTCTTTGCAGCGTACCAGCGTTGGCTCAGGTACTGCTTGAACGCACCAACGTATGGCCCGATCGGCCCGTCGGCGAAACCGTCTATGTCAGTGCAGTGGGAGCGGCGAACGATGTCCATGGTGATCTCCAGAAGTGGGACCACCACTGCATCTACAGATGAGAACTATGTCCAGATCCTCACTCGCCCGCCTTGCCGAAGCTGCGCCATGCTTGGGTCGGCGCCGTCAGCGACCGACCATCTGCGCATAGTTGCGACCTGCGCATAGGGGTCGATTTGAGCCGACCGCATCAGGCAGCGAGCGGCCCAGAGCGTGTCAAAACGCTGAGTCACCGGGAATTAACGAAACCTGTCTTGCCGCAGGTCTCGGCTTTTCGATTGCGGCGATCCGAGCGTCAAATCACAGCGGCAGTATTGCGAAGGCGCGGTACCTCCCAACAGGCCTCACGCCCGCATCGCTGTCATCAACGCGTCTGAACCGAGTAGCTTGATCACTCGCTTCATGTTGTACGCAAGCACGTGCAAGCTCATTTCTGTGCTCACGCGCTCGATGGTCCGTGTCAGGAAATGAGTCGCGCCCATCCGCGCCTTGATCGTCCCGAACCGATGCTCGACAGTCTGTCGCCGGATGCGCTTGATCAAGTCGCGCCTGCATCTCATCGAGAACAGCTTCGTGTTCCCATCGTGCCACGCGACGCTGATAGGCAGTTCACAGTCTGTATGCACTTCATATTTGGAATATTTTTTGCACATAAAATCTCCGTGGGCGTGCGCATGGGCCCGAGCGAGCGGTATAGCGCTGAGTGATAGTTATTTCCATTAAATTACTTTTTTCTTTCGAAATTAAGACAACGGAAAAACCAATTCCAGTTGCGTACGGTCTTGCCAAATTTCCCAATGCACCGGTGCTAAATTCGTCCGAGCACTTGAGTTGGTCAGGCATCTGGGGTGGAAAGACGCGCTCACCTTCCGGGCGATATTCCAGATATCCTGCCCAGAATTACCGAGTGTATCTGAATCGTACATTGACGACTAAACGGCGTGGCAATGTACTAGCTGAGCAAAACATCATGACAAGGAAAATGACCGATTCCTCCCATTTTGCTTCGCGGTATACAGCGCTTGATCAGCGGCGCTCACCAACGCACCCGCATCCTCATCGGCAGCAATGACCTGAACTGAAAAGCCGATGCTAATCGTCAAATATCCGGTCGTCGAGGCGGCATGAGGTATCCGCATGCTCTCCACCCTCTCGCAGAGCGTAGTGGCCCACGAAGCTCCCTGCTCTTGCGACATGCCGCTCGAAAGCAAGACGAACTCTTCCCCGCCGTAGCGGGCGACAAAGTCGGAGGCTCGAAGAAAAGATTCCTCAAGGCAGGCAGCTATACGCTGCAACGCGACGTCTCCGGCAGGATGCCCATAGATGTCATTGAACGACTTGAAATGATCGACATCGACCATCATCAGCGTCAGTGCTTGCCCACTGCGTCGAGAAATCCTCGATTGCACATCAAGTTGGGAGTCAAAAAAACGTCTGTTGTAAATGCCAGTCAGGCTATCGGTCACGGAGAGCCGCTCAAGATGCAACCTCATCTCCTCAAGAGACTGATTCTTGTCGCGCAACTGTTGTTGTATGAGCACCCGCGCCGTCACGTCCTTCTGTATGCCGATAAAGTGGGTGACCGAACCTCCTATATCGTAGATGGGCGAGATGCTCAACTCGTTCCAGAACATCGAGCCGTCTTTGCGATAGTTGCGCAACGTCGCCAAACAGTACTCGCCGTCGCGTATCGCCTGTTGCACAGCCTGCAACCCAGGCTGGTCCCGATCACTATTTTGCAGAAACCGGCAATTACGGTTGATGATTTCTTCTGACACGTATCCGGTCAAACGTTCAAATGCCGGGTTGACGAAAATCAAGGGCTGATCGTCGGCGCGATTGTCCGAGATCGTTATGCCATCGCGCGAGTCGAGAACCGCCTGTTTCAAAATTTCCAGATTCATATCTACCTCTCCTTCGCCAATTCTCAGGGCTGCACCCGAAGGCAACTTGATGACGAGAGAAATTGGAATGTCAATTGTGTCGGAATCCTGAAAATTCGACAGTACAGCGGTATCCATTCCCAGGGAGCGAAGGGGCGAAGCCAAATGAAAGTTCCTGAAGAGATCACCGGCTCTTTCGGGCCGTCCCAGCAGATATCCCTGGACCACTTCGCAGCCCGTCGTCGCGAGTACCGCCAGTTGCGTTCGCCGCTCGACTCCCTCGGCGACGACTGTCATGCCTAATGTCCTGGCGAGTGCTATGACTCCCACCACCAGCGTCTTCGCGCTTGCATTCTCATCAATTCGCTCGACAAGCGACTTGTCCAGCTTTAGCGTGTCCGGCTGCAAATCGGTCAGGCAACTCAGGCTTGAGAAGCCCGTACCAAAATCGTCGAGAGCGATGCGGAAGCCAAGCCGCTTTAACTCATTCAGTACCGCTCTGCAGGCGTCCGCTGGTTCGACGAGAACCGATTCTGTTATCTCCAGCGTTATCTGACTGTTCAACACGCCGTACATCGCGGCGACGCCGGCAAATCGAGCGGGTAACGTTGGGTCGTGCAACTGTTTCGCCGAAACATTGATTGATATAGGGACGATCCACCCGCAACTTTCGCGCCATTTTGCTATCTGCCTCACACCCTCTTCAAAGACCCACTGCCCCATTTCCCGAATGAGCCCGGTGTCTTCGAGCAACGGAATAAATACCGACGGAAATACCATGTCATGGTCCAGTCGATTCCAGCGAATGAGCGCCTCGACACTGATCATCTCTTCCGTCGCGGTTCTGAAGAGTGGCTGATAAAAGAGCTCAAACTCTCCTCTCGTCATCGCATGGCGCAGATCGCGCTCCAGTTCGAAGCCGGCCAGCAAGGCGCTCTCGTTGGCTCCGAACAGCCGAAAGGTGTCGCGGCCACTTTTTTTTGCCGCGTACATCGCAATGTCCGCGCTGCTCAGCAGTGCTTCGGGTGTGCGGCCGTGCTCCGGGAATCTAGCTATCCCTGCTGATAGCGTGATTTCCATCGGGGCGTCTCCAAGACGCAGAGAATGCGCAACAGACCCGCGCAATCCCTCAAATATTTCGGCGCAGTCTTTTTGTGAATGATCGCCGGGTATTACGATGGCGAATTCATCTCCGCCCTGACGTGCGATGAACGTGCCGGGCCAGAGCACATCAGCCATTGCAATGGCTATATCTCGAAGAAGACGGTCCGCCAGCACGGTGCCAGCTGTATCGTTCAGCACCTTGAAGCGGTCAACGTCTGCCAGGAACAGCGAAAACGGCAGCGTCTCCTGGCAGCGAGAAGCCAGGTACTCTATAAGAGCGTGCCGATTCGACAATCCTGACAAACCGTCGGTATTGGCAAGCCGGAGCAGTTCAGCCATTCTCATCCGCTCTTCAGTGATGTCAACGCATACGCTGACGACTCGCTTGGTCGAGCCGTGCATGCCGACGGGGGACGAGCTCACCCTCACCCAGCGGACAACGCCGCCATTCAGTAGAAGCGGAAATTCTGTCGTTGCAGGAAGGGCGTCACGTGCCATTTTGCGCATGGCACATTTGAGTTCGTTAAGATCTTCGGACGATACCCGTGATTGCCACGCCGTTACGTCGCTGTAAAGAGTCGCAACCGGTATCTGCCACATTCGCTCGAAACCCGAACTAACATGAAATATTTTTGAAAAATCCGGGCTCGTGTACCAGAAAGCCAGAGGCATGTATTCGTCGATATCGGAGAGCAAGGTTGCAGCCTCGTCCGCCTGGCGCAGCGCGAGTGTTTTATTTGTGACATCGCGCAACCGGCAAAAGACGGCCTTTACCTTGTTGTCTTTGTCGCTCAGTGGATAAAACGCTGAAACCCACCACTTCGGAATTCCGTCGGCAGTCGGCCGATACCCCGAGAAACACACTTGCTGCCCAGCCAGTGCACCAATAAAGGCGTCTCTGGAAGCAAACGCATCATTGCCTTTCCACGCTTCGAACCAATCGGATCCGGTCAGTCGGTTGGTGAACTGCCGCTGATGGATCAATCCAATGCTGCCCGCTGATTCCGTGATCAGACGGCCCTCCAGGTCAAGCAGTACCAGCGTATCTTCACTCGTGGAGAGCAATGCCTCCGTCAATTGTTGAATCGGCGCCAACCGCCTTCGCTTTACGCGGTCCTCACTCGCGCTTGCCAAACCGTACGTTAGCGCCACAAAAGTGGCGGAAATTGCCGCAGCAGCAATGCCGTCTATCGCAACCCTGATCTCGAACCACGTGCCGATCGCCGCGACAAATATCCATAGCGGTAAGAACATACATACATTTTTAAATATGCCACTGGATTCACGGAACACACCCATATAACAAGCGATAAAAGATCCCTTTTGCACCTTATATTTCCTCGCTCAGGCCCCATTTCTTCCATGGAATACCTATCTTTGTCGACCTTTCGTTTTATTCATTAGACATAGATCAAGGATACACGTGACAGGAATAAAGTGAGATTTATCCTCAAGCACGCGTCGGAGCGGTTCAGATCTAAAAGAACGTGATTTTCTTGGCCTACCGGAATTTGCTGGTTCGATCCAGAGCGGTGTGGAAAGCTACGCCGATCAAACTCGCGTCCGTTGGATTACACGGCGATGTATGCGCTGCAGGCGAGACAACGCGATAACGCATCCGCAGTGGCGCAGCGCGAATCACCCCCCGTCACCCGGTGGCTCCGGCCGACTAACGACCGCTGTCAAACGGCTTACGGCCGTTCGATATCAGCTCGTCGTCGACTCATATCGGCTGACTGT
>JBEKNG010000454.1:0-5295 GCA_049523075.1 Paraburkholderia sp. | reverse complement strand
TCGTTACGGACGGCGAGAATGGTGCGCCAGTGGTCGTTCGAGAGACGGCCGCGAATCTCGCCGCTCGCCCGCGCCTGCGACGCCAGCACCCGGCCGATGCTGGCCGGGCCGGCGGTTTCATGCAGATTCGCCACTAGCGTCCGCTCGAAGGCCTGCAGCGAATCGTCAGTGCGTACGTCGCCAAACTGCACAAGCCCGCAGTACAGCGCCAGTTCCACCAGCGTCTCGAACATGGCGTCCGCGTCGTTGCTCTCCAGCGAGCCGAGAATCAGGCGCAACAGCCGCACGTTGTTCTCGGCGCGTTCGCTGTAGCGCCCCGCCCAGAACAGATTCTCCGCAGCACGACTGGAGACCGTGCGATGCTTGCGCGCAAGGTCGGCGGGCTGCATCGGCGACGGCAACAGCGTGAAGGTGGAGATCGGCTGGCTCGACAGCACCCAGGTATCGACGCTGCTGCCGCCGAACTGCATCGATACGGTGGCCTGGCGTTCCGCCGCGAGACGCGTGAAACCGCCCGGCATCACATGCCAGCCGCCGTTGAAATCCGCGATAGCATACACGCGCAGCACCGACGGACGGCGGCCCAGCGTGCCGTCCTCGTAACGCGGCGCACACGAATACGGCAGCGGCCGTTGAATTGTGAAGCTATCGGGCAGCGCTTCGATCCGGTCGCGCCAGGCATCGAGTGGCTGCACGCCTTGCTCCAGACCCGGCGGACTGTCGCGCTGCGCAGCCGGCCACGTCGGCACGAGAAAGGCTTCGTCCAGATGCGCGAAGGCGTGCTCGCGCGCCGCTTCCTCGCCGCACCACCAGGTGGGCACGCCCGGCAGCAGCAGATCTTCGCCCAGCAGCGCCTCGGCGATCCCGGGCAGGAAACCATGCAACGCGGGGGATTCGACAAAACCCGAGCCGGGCACGTTCGAGACGATTACATTGCCAGCGCGCATCACCTGCAACAGGCCCGGCACGCCGATGGTCGAATCCGCGCGCAGTTCGACCGGATCGCAGAACGCGTCATCCAGCCGCCGCAGCACCACATGCACCCGCTCCAGACCAGCGAGCGTCTTCAGATACAGCATGTCGTCGCGCACGGTCAGGTCTTTGCCCTCGACGAGCGTCACGCCCAGATAGCGCGCCAGAAACACATGCTCGAAATAGGTTTCGCTGAACGGCCCCGGCGTGAGCAGCGCGATATGCGGCGAGCTGTCCGTGGCGTCTCCGTGCATCACGGCGCGGGCCGACTGGACCAGCGTGGCGATCAGTTGCGAATAGGTCGGCGCGAGGCGGCTCACATGCAGCGAACGAAACGGCTCGGCGAACTGACTCGAGACAATCAGCCGGTTCTCCAGCGCGTAGCCGAGACCCGAGGGCGCCTCGGTGCGATGCGACATCACCGTCCAGTTGCCATTCGCAGCGCGCGCGAGATCCACCGCGACGACCTGCAGATACTGTCCGCCCGGCGGCGTGAAGCCCCGCACCGAACGCAGATAACCCGGATGGCCGAACACCAGCGCGGGCGGCAACTGACCACGTTGCAGCAAGGTCTGGGGGCCGTAGACATCGGCCACCACCGCGTTTAGCAACTGCGCGCGCTGTATCACGCCCTGCTCGATCTCGGCCCACTCGGCCTCACCGATCAAGAGTGGCAGCAGGTCCAGTGCCCATGGCCGCGGTTCGCCCTTGTCCGCGTAGACGTTGTAGCTGATGTCGTTGTCGCGGATCTGCTGCGCGACTGAGGCGGTGTTGTGTTCGAGGCCGGCAATACCGTCATCGCCCAGCAGCTCGAAAAACTGCCGCCACGGTTCGCGCAACGACCCGGACGAATCGAGCAACTCGTCCCAGTGCCCGTCGCGGACCGGCAGCACCCGCAGGAGCGACAGCGCATCCGCGTGAGCCGCGGTTGCCTCAAAGGGAAAAGTCGATTGAAAGGCCAAGGTCGTGTCGGGTTAATTGTTTTTCAGCTCACCAGTAACGTAGGTCCAACGTGAACGGGAATTCCAGACTGCGTTGCGGCGCCTCTGCCACGAGCGGTCCAGGCGTATGACCCATCGTAAAGAAGCGCGCGCGCCGCCGGCTCTCGGCCTCGTACGCGTTGACCGGGAAGGTCTGGTAGTTACGCCCGCCCGGATGAGCCACATGATACTGGCATCCGCCAATAGAACGGCCAGTCCAGGTGTCAACAAGGTCGAAAGTGAGCGGCGCGTCGACGCCAATCGTCGGATGCAAGGCTGAAGGTTGCGACCACGCCCGATAGCGCACGCCCGCCACATACTCGCTGACGCGGCCCGTGGGTTGCAGCGGTAGCGGCACGCCGTTGACGGTCACCACATGGCGGTTCTCGTTCAGACCCAGTGCGCGCACTTCGAGCCGCTCCACCGACGAATCCACATAACGCACCGTGCCGCCGGGCGCGCCCTCCTCGCCCATCACGTGCCACGGTTCGAGCGCGCTGCGGATGGTCAGCGTCACGCCGCTGGTCGTCGTCTCGCCCACCAGCGGAAAACGGAACTCGAAATGTGGCGCGAACCACGAACGGTCGAACGCATAGCCTGCCTCGGCCAGGTCGGCGAGCACATCGTCGAAGTCCATCTCCACAAATGTGCCGAGCAGGAAACGGTCGTGCAGTTCCGTGCCCCAGCGCGTCAGGCGCGTGGTGTACGGCGTCTTCCAGAAGCGCGCCACCAGCGCCCGCAGCAGCAACTGCTGCACGAGACTCATGCGCGCATGCGGCGGCATTTCGAAGCCGCGCAACTCCAGCAGACCGAGGCGGCCCGTCGGCCCGTCGGGCGAATAGAGCTTGTCGACGCAGAACTCGGCGCGGTGGGTGTTGCCGGTGACGTCGATCAGGATATTGCGCAGCGAGCGGTCGATCATCCACGCCGGCAGCTGCCCGCCGTGTCGGCCGCCGAGCAGGTCAATCTGGCGCTGCAGTTCGCGGAAGGCGATCTCCAGTTCGTAGATCTGATCGTTGCGCGCCTCGTCGACCCGCGGTGCCTGGCTGGTCGGTCCGATAAACAGGCCTGAGAACAGGTACGACAGCGACGGATGGTTGAGCCAGTAAGCCACCAGGCTCGCTAGCAGGTCCGGGCGGCGCAGGAACGGACTGTCAGCCGGAGTGGCGCCGCCCAGCACGAAGTGATTGCCGCCGCCCGTGCCGGTGTGCCGGCCGTCGGTCATGAACTTCTCGGTGCTCAAATACGTCTCGTGCGCCGACTGATACAGATACTCGGTGTGGTCGACCAGTTGATCCCAGTTCGACGCCGGATGGATGTTCACTTCGATCACGCCCGGGTCCGGCGTCACCTGCAGCATCTTCAGACGCTGATCGCGCGGCGGCGGATAGCCTTCGATGACGACTTTCATGCCCAGTTCGGCCGCGGTCGCTTCGACTGCGGCGAGCAGATCCAGATAGTCGTCGAGCTCAGTGAGCGGCGGCATGAACACATGCAGCATCTTGCGACCGCTGCCGAACGTGTCGGTTTCGACCTTCGGACCGGCTGCGCGGGCAGGGTCACGGGCTTCGACGCACACCGCAGTGCGGGTGATCCAGCTTGCCGATTCGCCACGCTCGGGTATGCGCAGGGCCGACGGCGCACTGCCTGCCGTGCCTGCGCCTGCGCCTGCGCCGGTGCCGGTGCCGGTGCCGGTGCCGGTGCCGGTGCCGGTGCCGGTGCCGCCAGCGCGAAGCGCAGCCGCGCCGCCCACGCCACCTGGGCCGCCGACGCCATACCCATCCGCTCCAGTCGCTTCGCCTCCAGCGCGCCCCTCTTCCGCCCCCGTCCGGCCTCCATACTGCATCCGCAATTGCGCCGCCGTGCGCAGCGGCGCGGGCGGGGCGAACGGATCGTGCGCGTGCTGGTACGGATAGTCCGTCTCCGAAACCCACGGCAGCGCATCGAGCGGCAGGCGGTAACCCATCGGCGAATCGCCCGGGATCAGATACATGCGATCGCCGCGGAAATACCACGGGCCGGTGACCCAGCGCGGCCCTTGCAGCGGTAAATCGCGTTCGCGCGAGAGCGGCAGCACGTAACCCGTCACCGAAGCGAGACCGCTATCGAACACGCGCCGCAAGCGCACGCGCTCCATCTCGTCGTCGAGACGCGATTCGAACGGATCGACATTGACCGGCAAGCGTCGCTCGCGCCACAGGTAATACCACGTGTCCTCGTAGCCAGCCTTGATGAACTGCGTGTCGAGCGCGAGCTTGGCCGTCAAATGGGTCAGGAAACGCCGGGCGTCCTCCGCGGTATAGCTGCCCGGCTGGCGCTCGTCGGCGAACAGCCTGGGATCGTTCCAGCACGGCTCGCCGTCCGCACGCCAGTAGAGCGACAGCGCCCAGCGCGGCAGTTGCTCGCCCGGATACCACTTGCCCTGGCCGATATGCAGGAAGCCGTTCGCGCCGTAGCGGGAACGCAGTTTGTCCATCAACCCGACCGCATAGCTGCGCTTGGTCGGCCCGAGGGCGTCGGTGTTCCACTCGGCAGCGTCGCGGTCGCGCACCGCGACGAAGGTCGGCTCGCCGCCCATCGTCAGGCGCACGTCCATCGCCTCCAGTTCCCCGTCGACGTGGGCGCCCATCTTCAGCACATCGGACCAGACTTCTTCGGTATAGGGTTTGGTGACGCGCGGCGTTTCCAGCACCCGCTCGATCGACATCGTGTGTTCGAACTCGACCTCGGACTCATCGACGGCGCCCGAAATTGGCGCGGCGCTGCCCGGCTCCGGTGTGCAGGCCACGGGAATATGCCCTTCGCCCGCCAGCAGCCCCGAGGTCGGATCGAGGCCGATCCAGCCGGCGCCGGGCAAGTAGACCTCGCACCAGGCATGCAGGTCAGTGAAGTCGACTTCGGTGCCGCTCGGGCCGTCGAGCGATTTGGTATCGGGCGCCAATTGCAGCAGATAGCCCGAGACAAAGCGCGCGGCGAGCCCTAACTGCCGCAAGGTCTCGACCAGTAACCAGCCGGAATCACGACATGAGCCGGCCGCCGAGGTAAGCGTTTCCTCGGGCGTTTGCACGCCGGGTTCCATGCGGATCAGATAACGGACCTCGCGTTGCAGGCGCTGGTTCAGTTCGACCAGAAAATCCGCGGTCACCTTGGGCGAGCGGTCGATGCTCGCCACAAACTCCTTGAAGCGCGGGGTCGGCTCGCGCTTGACCAGATACGGTGCGAGTTCTGCGGCCAGGCCGGGCGCGTACTCGAAGGGGAATTTCTCGGCGGACGGCTCAAGGAAGAAGTCGAACGGGTTGTAGACGGCCATTTCGGCCACGAGGTCTACGGTGATCTTGAACTC
>JBEKNG010000453.1:0-5297 GCA_049523075.1 Paraburkholderia sp. | reverse complement strand
CTCTCGGGGTCTTCGCCAAGTGCGACGCGGATTTTACGGATCACCGTATTGATGCCGTTGTCGGTGTCGCGAAACGCGTTTGCGCCCCATAGCGCCTTGACGATGTCGGCACGCGTCACAAGTTGCCCGCTGCGCGACGCCATCAGGATGAGCAATTCCATCGGCATGCGTTCAAGCCGGATTTGCTGGCCGCCGCGGCGCAATTCATAGCGCTCGACGTCCAGCTCAATATCCACAATTCTCACGGCACATGGGCTGTTCACGTGCGCTCCCGCGACGTCGACCCGTCAATCGCTCGCCAGACCGGTTTCGCGCGGCGAAGCGTGCATAACCTGCGGCTACCATCTTAGTCGCTAAAGATCAGTCGAAAAGGTTTCTTCTGGATGGAATCGGTATCAATGGTCACGTACCCGTTGGCGAGGCCGCGTTGCTTGTTAAACGCTTAACGCGAAGATCATGCGATGTGACACTTCGCCGACGACCCAGCGTGATCGTCTCCTCCCCTCCGCGAAACATAAGGGGCCGAGTCATCCCCGTGTTTGAAGTCTCGCTGCAATGAGCGCATGGAGCTTGCGTTTCACGCGTGCGACCTGAGCGAACAGCAGTGGCAAGTCGACGAGCCGGCCACGCGCGCCGAGCAGGATCAGGCGTTTTTCATGCCATGTCTGGCAATTCGCCCAGCGAGCTTTATAGTCGCCGTGCAGAGGACGAAAATCAAAATCGCGGCCATGCGCGTGCGACCACTTGACCATGAAGTCAACCAGCAGCGCACCGACCGAGTAAGTGCCGAAGGCCTCTTCATAGGTGGTGATGAAGTACTCGACCGACTTCGAGCCAACCAGGTTAACGGACGCCGCGACTGGAACACCCTCCACCTTCACAAAGGCGACAAGGGGAGTTGCCTGCAAGTCAAGCCGTTGCGCCAGCGCGATAAAGAAATCGCGAACCCGATCGTCCATCAGGTATGGCGTGTTGACGCCGCGACTGACTGCCCATTTTCGCTTGTTGGCGAATAGCCATGTCAGGACCGACTCGGCGTCGCTAGCTGTCTTACTCCAGCCAATTTCCAGTGACCCCTTCGCTTCGAGCCGTTTGCGGTTATAGCGCAGACTGGAACGAAGCGCTTTGGGCAGCGTGGCCAAAAAGTCGTCGTAGCTGGGAAATTCGTGCAGGCGAATCGAGTATCCGTCCAGTCCGCGCCACCGCGCCGGCAGTCGGTTCAGCACCCAGGACTGCGGTATCACCTTGAGCGCGGTTTCCAGGGGGCCGTCCACTCGAACCATACCGATCTCGAGGATATCGGCATTCACCTGCATCACGGCTGCGATTGCGATCGCGTATAGCTCAGGGCTTGTGCTTCCCTTGAGGAGCGGACCACCGTATTCCTCATCGCTGCCGCACGTCAGCGCCTTCGCGATGCGCAACACGCCTTTGCGGAAGATCGAAACGGGCCATAGGGACAGTAATTCACCATTACGCCACACGAGCGCCACATTCACGACGCCGCCCGCGCCGATGACATGGGTAGCAGCCAGTTCGCAGTACTCGAATGTCAGACAAGGCGAGCAATCGTCCGCCGCAGCAGCAAGTGCACTCCACGGCTGAAGTAAAGCCGCGAACGCTTCGGGTGTTTCGATCGCGACCACTTCTTGCCGAAGCGCCACGTTCTCGCCTGATTCGGACAGATTAACCGCCGTATCGGGGGGCCTGCCGCTATTGACCTCGTCCATTTCCGCCATCTGAGCGCCTTCTTCCGACGAAACATCCTTATCCACGCTTCTGCGCTTCGCCGTCAAAGGCGCTCAATGAGACTTGCCGCCTAGAACTGCTCCTTGCCGAACAGGGACTTCGCATTTTTCTGATCGACGCGCTGCGTGGGCACCACGACATTACGTGGCACCCCGGTCGCGCAGTCAATCAGAATCTTTTTGGTGAGCTCGAGTGCCTGTGCAGCGCCTGTCGGATAGGTATGGGTAGCGGCCCACTGGCCATCCGCGACAGAACGAATCCCGCCCGACGGTCCCGGCAAGCCGTCCGTGCCGATGATCTTGACCTGATCGGTCTTGCCCGCCTGTTTGGCCGCGATATAGGCGCCCGCCGCCAGATCGTTGCTGGTGTACACGAGCTTGATGTCTGGGTGGGATTGCAGCATCGCGGATGATCGCGCGTCGTGCTGAACGTTTCATCAATTGGCAGCGGCGGCACATGCAAGCCGTGGGGTACATCAGCGGTGCGCGCTATGGCGGCAACTTCGTGATCCCGACAGCACCGACGAATCCGCCCGAAGGTGGCGGCGATATCCCTGTTGCCGAAGGCAACGTGATGGGCACGCGCGGCACTGAGGGCGCGTGACGCCACCACCCACGCAAGGCCCGCGCAAGCGGGCTTTGTTCGATGACGGAGCGTCCGTATTCTTTGCAAAAGTTGACAGTTCTGCGCGGCGTTTTCCCTACATTTACATCTTTTAACGATGAGGTATTAAGTATGGCAATCCCTTTGCACCTATGGTTAAAAGATGACGGCGGCGCAGATATTCAGGGGTCTAGCGAAGTCTTTGGACGGGAAGGAAGCATTGAAGTGCTGAGTCTGTCACACGGCATACATACGCCCACGGACAACTACACAGGCAAGCTGATGGGCGCACGGTCGCACCGTCCACTAACCATTGAAAAGGAAATAGACCGTGCATCCGCGCTTCTGTACAGGGCGATCGCACGGGGGTAAACGATTCATTCTGGATAGCTAAGGTTTTACCGTACGTCTGATGCAGGACGGGAAGAAACTTATTTCACGACATTCATGACGAATGTGAAAGTGGCCGGCGTATCACCGAAAGTACCCAACATCAAGGAAGTGGAAAGCCAGCATCGCAACCACTTCGAGATTGTGGAATTCCGTTATGAGGAAATTACGTGGTCTTATGCCGATGGCAACATGATGTTCAAAGATGCATGGAATCACTTCTGAAAGGATGACACCATGCCAGTAAGATGTACCTTTCGCTTAAACGACGAGACGACTTCACAGCTGTATTGCTCCGGCTTCGGTTCGCTTGAGGCGTACTCTGGACAGAAAGAGGGGCGCGACAATCCACGCGACACGGCGCTGCTAAATATCGGTCCATTGCCCGCTGGGACGTACTACCTTGTTGACAGAGAATCGGGCGGAATGTTCGGGTCGGCGCATGATTTATGGTCGGAATACGGTTGGGGTTCAACTGATCACACCAAATGGTTTGCTCTCTGGAATCCGAACACGGGTGACACCACCATGATCAACGGCGTCAAACGCGGGAATTTCCGCCTGCATCCTGAAGGACCGATGCGCCGTAGCGAAGGGTGTATCACCGTGGTGAGCAATCCGGAATTCGACCGGCTCCAGCGGTTCATCCGCGAGCGTCAGCCCGACCTTTCGGTGCCGGGTAGCACGTTGCGCGCTTACGGTACGGTAGACGTGCGATGAAGCGGGCCATGCTTCGCGCTGCGTACGTGATTGCGTTTATCGCTGCGTCGATATTCGGGGGGTGGTGGCTCGGCAAACTGATATCACAATTCTCATTCGAAATGCCGGATTGGCTTGCGACCACGATAGAAACGGCGATGTATGGGGCGGGCGCAACTGACCCGCTGGACCCGGAGGACATCGAGACATTTGGCCTGATGGCCCTCTTCCTTGCTTGCTGCATTGGCGTGGCCATTGTATTGGCGATTGCACTTTGGGGCTGGCGGCAATACCGGAAGAAACGCCGCGCGCCATGAACACGAGCCGTGCAGACTTGATGACACCTGCATCGGGCTGCACCGCACCCGAGAGCACCCCCGTCAAAGTGGATTTGCCTGCGCCGTTTTCGCCTAGCAAAACGCGCACCTCACCGGCTGCGACGTCGAAATCCACTCCCTTCAGCGCATGCACACCCCCGAAGCGCTTCCGTATCCTCAGTAATTCCAGGTGGCAGGCGGTCATAACTTGCCGGAGCTGGCTGCTTGCGAACACCCGCGACGATCCTGATCGTGAACTCGAGGTCGTCGCTGCGCTGCATCAACGGCGCGTCGATGGGATCATCGTTGCACCCTCCACGGTTACTGAAAAAGAGAATCGATTTCGCCACAGAGACCATTGAAACAATCCGGCTACCCCCGACCTTCGCGATCAGAAATTCTTGCGGTTGCAAATAGTGCTTTCGCGAAACAAAACGTACAGCTAATGAAATCAAGGTGCCACATCACGACTGCGTCGGCCACCATGCCCATCCGCGAGCCGAACGCCGCAATTCGACGACCGAGAGTGGCGCGATCTCAATGCGGGTGAACGAGGTCGCGGGCGCATTCAACGCATGAATCAAGGCGGCACGGATAACCGGCGCATGGGTGATGGCGACCACGCTCGCGGTCTCGTCCAGCGAATCAAGCCAGCCGCCAACCCGAGTAAGCACCTGTACAAAAGACTCGCCACCATGCACGGCAGCATGGGGATCGCGGCTCCACGTTGCGAGTTCGTGCGGCGCTTCTTGCGCAACATCCGCGAGCCGCCGACCGCGCCATTGACCGTAGTCCGTCTCTGCCAGTTCGGGCGCGACCCGCGCCGCGAGGCCGAGCACCTGCGCAGTGTCGCATGCGCACGCCGCCGGACTACTGAATGCGACCGCATCCCCGGTCGCAGGCATCCGTTGGCGCCAGGCCGTAGCCTCCGCCAACCCACGCGCGTCCAGCGAATCGTCGGCGGGAAACCTGCCCTGCCGCATCGCGGGCGTCGCTGCGTGGCTGATCAATAACACGCGTGCACCCATTTTTTCCTTACGATTGAACGCCAATGTCGACGGCGCGCAAAACACCTTGCATTTATCCAACCATGAAAGCTTAGCGCGTAGAATACGCCTTAGCGCAGAGTACGGTAGCCGGTGCAAGCCCGGCGCGGTCGCGCCACTGTAAGCGGTTCATCGACGATCCGAAAGCCAGACCCGAGCTCAGCGCAACTTCCGCAATCTACTATTGGGGCGCGTAAACCCCTGGAGAAAGCCGATCATGACTGACGCCGTATTGAATCCGGCCGCAGAGCCTGCTCCCATTCCTCTGCGTGAACTGATGCCGTGGATCATCTTTGGCGGCTTGATCATGCTGCTCGCCATCTATTTCGTGGGTGCTGAAGAGGGCGCGACATCACTCGTCCCCGGTATGTACGTACACGAATTCGTCCACGACGGCCGCCACCTGCTTGGCTTCCCCTGCCACTAACGCGGAGTCCATAATGGTCGGCAAATTGTTGGTACGCGGCATGCTCGCGGGCGTCGCCGCGGGACT
>JBEKNG010000452.1:0-5314 GCA_049523075.1 Paraburkholderia sp. | reverse complement strand
CGCCGAGATTTCATCCGCAACCGACACGAGACGCCGCAACACGGCGCGATCGCGCACGATCTCCGCGTAACGGCGGATATTGGCCGCGCTCGGCGTGTTCTGCGCCAGCGCGTTCAGGTACGCGAGGCCGCCGACCTCTTCCGCCTTGCCCGCGGTGCCGAGCGCTTCGTACACCGTGATCACGTCTGCTGGGCGCGTTGCCGCGATCAGCTTGCCGATGTGTTCGAAGATGATGCGGTGGTCATACCGGTAGAAGTCGCTCTGCGACAGGAAGTCGGCAATGCGGTCCCACGCGGCGTTGTCGAGCAGCAGGCCGCCCAACACCGATTGCTCGGCCTCGATCGAATGCGGCGGGACTTTCAGCGACTCGAGTTGGGGATCTTTGGACGGTGCGTTCATGGGATGGAATTATCGGGGTAAATGCCCGCGGAGGGAAATCTAAAACTCATGCCTTGGCGGGCCAAGACCGTCCAACAAAAAAGGCAGGGGCCGGTCACCCGGCCCCTGCCCTTCGCCAGCACAACTACTGGCAATATTGCTCTGGTGCTAGACGTGTTCGCCCAGCACCGACACCGTCACATCGACGAGAACGTCGGTGTGCAGCGAGACTTGCACCGAATGGTCGCCAACCAGCTTCAGCGGGCCTTCCGGCAGGCGCACTTGCGCCTTTTCCACGGCGAAGCCTTGCTTGACCAGTGCGTCAGCGATGTCCGCGTTCGTCACCGAGCCGAACAGACGGCCGTCGACGCCAGCCTTCTGAGCGATCTGAACCGTCGAGCCTGCCAGCTTTTCGCCTTGAGCTTGAGCAGCTGCAAGCTTTTCAGCCGCAACCTTTTCCAGGTCTGCGCGGCGGACTTCAAATTCAGCGATTGCGTCCTTCGTTGCGCGGCGTGCGCGCTTGTTCGGGATCAGGAAGTTACGTGCATAACCGTCCTTCACCTTGACGATGTCGCCCAGGTTGCCCAGGTTGACGACTTTTTCCAGAAGAATAACTTGCATTCTGATGCTCCTTGTCGCGTCGTCGGGTTAGGCCTTGTGCTGGTCGGTATACGGCACGAGCGCGAGGAAACGAGCGCGCTTGATTGCCGTGTCCAGCTGGCGTTGATAGTGCGACTTCGTACCCGTGAGACGCGCCGGCGTGATCTTGCCGTTCTCGCCGATGAAGTCCTTCAGCGTTTCGATGTCTTTGTAGTCGATCTGGTCGACACCAGCTGCCGTGAAACGGCAGAACTTCTTGCGCTTGAAGAGCGGATTTTGTTGCTGACGACGCTTGTCGAATTTCTTACCAGTCGGGCGGGGCATGTTTAGTCCTTTCCAATGTCCTGCAATGCTGTGATGTGAAATACCAGGGTTCTGGCGTTGCGGCTTTTCTTCGCCAGGAAGCCAGTGAAGAGCGTTTCGACGCCCATCGCACAGCTTTCCAGCTTGCCGCTCGCCTCGCCGGCCGCCACCGCTGGCATCGTCAATTCAACTTGCCGGGCAATGCCGGCTTCGACGACTTCAGTGCGATGTTGCAACGTACAGCTGGCGATCGGAACGCCGGCGGGGGTATACCGCACCGGTTCGCGTTCAACGACGCTGGCTGTGAGTTGCAGCCGATTCACGAGAGCGACGCTATGGTCTGGTAGCTTAAATAATGTGTCTTAAGCCTGCGCTTCGGACGGCTGCGTAGCAGCTGCCTTCTTGGCTTCTTCGCGCTGCACTTCCTTCATCATCGGCGACGGGCCGGTTTCGGCCTTCTTCAACTTGACGATCAGGTGACGCAGAACGGCGTCGTTGAACTTGAATGCGTGTTCCAGCTCGTCGAGCGTGGTTTGGTCGCATTCGATGTTCAGGCAGACGTAGTGAGCCTTCGCGAGTTTCTCGATCGGGTAGGCCAGTTGGCGACGGCCCCAGTCTTCGATACGGTGGATCTGGCCACCGTGCGACGTGATCGTGCCCTTGTAACGCTCGATCATGGCGGGCACTTGCTCGCTCTGATCGGGGTGCACAATAAAGACGATTTCATAATGACGCATACACACTCCTTGTGGACTTGTGGATTAAAGCCACCCGGGCGTCTGAACCGGTGTGGCAAGTGAGAAGCCGAAGATTGTAGCCCGAATGGGGCCGGGTTGCAACACATCCCGTTAATCTGTCACGTGATTCGAGTGTGTTTTCAAGGGGTTAGGGCCACGAAGCAGGCCGGCTCACGATCCGCTGCAGGATGAGCGGCGGCGCGTTTCTGGTCCAATCAGGTGGAGTTTGAAGCCCCTTGCACGGTATCCCGGCACCGTTCGGGCGCGTCCGATCACGCCCGGAACGTCCCGCAAGCCCATTGGCGTGCTAGTACGTGGCGCGGTTCCAGTAATCCTCGCTCGCGTAGACCTCTTTCAGATAATCGATGAAATAGCGCACCTTCGCCGGCACATAACGCTGCTGCGGGTAGACCGCGAGGATGTCGTAATCCGGCAGCGCAAACTCGTCGAGGACCGTTTCCAGCTCGCCGCGTGCGAGTTGCTGGTGGATTTCCCAGGTCGAGCGCCAGCCGAGGCCGAGCCCTTCCGACACCCAGCGGTGCAGCAATTCGCCATCGTTGCAATCGAGCGTGCCGCCAACCCGCACCGTCGCCAGTTTGCCGTTACGCCGAAAGTACCAGCCACGGTTCTGCCCGCCTTGCAGGTTGAAGGCGAGGCAGTTGTGCTGCGGCAGGTCATCCAGCGTCTTCGGCTTGCCGTACTTGCGGAAGTACGCCGGTGTGCCGCACACCACGCGCCGGTTCGAGGCCAGTTTCACGGCCACGAAATTCGGATCGACCGCCCCGCCGATGCGAATCGACAGGTCATAGCCTTCGCGCACCAGATCCACCACCCGGTCGGTCAGATTGAACGACAGCTGCAATTCCGGCTTGTCGGCGAGAAACGGGGGGGCGAGCGGCGCGACGTGTTTGCGGCCGAACGCGGCCGGCGCCGACACGATCAGGTGCCCGCTTACCGCCCGGCGGCCCGCCGCGAGTTCGTTTTCCGCCTGGTCCCATTCCAGCAGCAGGCCCCGGCAGCGCTCCAGAAACGCCGCGCCCTCTTCGCTCACCACCAGCCGCCGCGTCGAGCGGTACATCAGCTTCACGCCGAGGCGCTTTTCCAGCGCGTCGATACGGCGGCCGAGGATCACCGGCGAGACGCCCTCCTCCAGCGCTGCGGCGGCCAGACTGCCGGCGTCGGCGACGCGTACGAAGGTTTCTATCTGCTTGAAGCGATCCATTGCTTGCCTCCTGTGGCGACCGGAGTGAGCGGGTTGCAACCGCCTTGCACGCCGCTTCGCGGTCGTCACCATTCCATACTTTTTGTTTCGAAATAAGCGACCCGTACTGATCTTATCAAACCTTTGGGTCACGCCTAAAGTGGCTCTCAACCCTCTCGATCCGTATTCACAGACATTTAGGAGACATACATGGCCAAGATGAGAGCCGTCGACGCAGCCGTACTGGTACTCGAAAAAGAAGGCATCGACACCGCCTTCGGTGTACCGGGCGCCGCCATCAACCCGTTCTACTCGGCCATGCGCAAGGCAGGCAACATCAGCCATGTGCTGGCGCGTCACGTCGAAGGTGCATCGCATATGGCCGAAGGCTATACGCGGGCCCAGCCGGGCAACATCGGCGTGTGTATCGGCACGTCGGGCCCCGCCGGCACCGACATGATCACCGGTTTGTACTCCGCTCAGGCTGACTCGATTCCTATTCTGGCGATCACGGGTCAGGCACCGCGTGCGCGTCTGTACAAGGAAGATTTCCAGGCCGTCGATATCGAGTCGATCGCCAAGCCCGTCACCAAGTGGGCGGTCACCGTACGTGAGCCGGCGTTGGTGCCGCGCGTGTTCCAGCAGGCCTTCCATCTGATGCGCTCGGGCCGTCCGGGTCCGGTGCTGGTCGACCTGCCGATCGACGTGCAGCTCGCCGAAATCGAATTCGATATCGACACATACGAACCGCTGCCGGTCTACAAGCCGAAGGCAAGCCGCAAGCAGATCGAAGCCGCCCTCACGCTGCTCAACGATTCGGACAAGCCGCTGATCGTCTCGGGTGGCGGTGTGCTCAACGCAGCCGCGGAAGATCTGCTGGTCGAATTCGCGGAAACGATCGGCGTGCCGGTGATCCCGACGCTGATGTCGTGGGGCGCGATTCCTGACGATCACCCGCTCATGGCCGGCATGGTCGGCCTGCAGACGTCACACCGCTACGGCAACGCGACGATGCTCGCCTCCGACTTCGTGCTCGGCATCGGCAATCGCTGGGCCAACCGTCATACGGGTAGTGTCGAGGTTTACACCAAGGGCCGTAAGTTCGTGCATGTGGACATCGAGCCGACACAGATCGGCCGTGTGTTCGGGCCGGACCTCGGCATCGTGTCGGACGCGAAGGCCGCGCTCGAACTGTTCGTCGAAGTGGCGAAGGAATGGAAGGCCACGGGCAAACTGAAAGACCGCAGCGCATGGGTCGAGGATTGCCAGCAACGCAAGCGCACGCTGCAACGCAAGACGCACTTCGACAACGTGCCGATCAAGCCGCAACGCGTGTACGAAGAGATGAACCAGGTGTTCGGTCGCGATACCTGCTACGTGAGCACGATCGGCTTGTCGCAGATCGCCGGCGCTCAGTTCCTGCACGTCTACAAGGCACGTAACTGGATCAACTGCGGCCAGGCCGGCCCGCTTGGCTGGACGATTCCGGCAGCACTCGGCGTGCGCGTTGCGGACCCGCAACGTCCGATCGTCGCGCTCTCCGGCGACTACGACTTCCAGTTCATGATCGAAGAACTGGCCGTCGGCGCGCAATTCAATCTGCCGTACGTGCATGTGGTCGTGAACAACTCGTACCTCGGGCTGATCCGCCAGGCACAGCGCGCGTTCGACATGGACTTCTGCGTGCAGCTCGCGTTCGACAACATCAACGCGCCGGAAGTGAACGGCTATGGCGTCGATCACGTCGCCGTGGCCGAAGGCCTCGGCTGCAAGGCGATCCGCGTGTTCAAGCCGGAAGACCTGAAGCCCGCGCTGCAAAAAGCGAAATCGATGCTCTCCGAGTTCAACGTGCCAATAATCGTCGAAGTGATTCTCGAGCGCGTGACCAACATCTCGATGGGCACCGAAATCGACGCCATCAACGAGTTCGAAGAACTGGCGACAAAGCGTGAAGATGCGCCGAGCGCGGTCAGCTTGCTCGACTGAGCCTGCGCAGTTTGACCCGATCGATCAGGCGGTGCGGTGTGGTTCGCGCTCAACCGCCGGATCGAAGTTGTTTCATTGACCGACCAGCGAGACCCAGCACCATGCCAAA
>JBEKNG010000451.1:0-5317 GCA_049523075.1 Paraburkholderia sp. | reverse complement strand
CCGCCGGGATCTTCCGGAGAAAACGCCGCGCGCAATGAATGTGCTGCATCTGGCCGAGGGTGGGATGATATTCTGGCTTACTCCTGCGCTGCCCCGTGAAGTCACGATCAGGAACGGGAGCGTCGAACAGAACAATTTCGACGACTACCGGTGGTGATCGTCGCCTGAACAGAATGCAGCATTCGCGTTCGCTCGGCTTCCAATACACTTCTCGCTCGCTCTGCGATTTGATCTCTGTCGATGAGGCAATACCTCCTCGTTTCACATCTATTAACTCCGCTAAGTAGGTCTTGCCGCTAGGATGTCGAATGCACTTTCGTCCAGGCCCGAGGTGCGCGAGCCGGCTGGCGAAGGTGCAAGTAATACCGCGCGAATCTCAGCTCGTCTTTTTCTTGCCGCTAAGTACAGAACGGCGAACCGGTCCGCGTATCAACCTTTGCATCTCCCTTTTGCACGTGGAGGCAACATGACGAACTTCATTACAGTCAAAGACGGTACACAGATTTTCTTTAAGGATTGGGGGAAAGGAAAGCCCGTGGTTTTCTCTCACGGCTGGCCGGTCACGGCCGATTGCTGGAATCCCCAAATGCTGTTCTTGCGGCAGCGAGGCTATCGCGTCATTGCACACGACCGTAGAGGGCACGGACGCTCCAGCCAGCCAGATGAAGGTCACAACATGGATGTCTACGCCGATGACCTGGCTATTTTGCTCGACAAGCTGGACGTCATGGATGCGACCTTGATAGGACATTCGACTGGCGGTGGTGAAGTGACCCGATATATCGGCAAGCATGGAACGCATCGCGTTTCGAAGGTAATCCTGATCGGTCCGGTGGTACCGCTGATCGTTCAGACTGCTGACAACCCAGACGGAGTCCCAATCGCAGTTTTCGACGGCATTCGACGCGGTACCGCATTGGACAGGTCGGAGTTTCTCAAGCAGATCGCTGTAGCAGTGTATGGTTTCAACCGACCCGGGGCGAAGGTCTCGCAAGGACTCATCGATTCATTGTGGTCCGCAGGCATGATGGGTGCGATCAACGCAGAATACGACTGCATCAAGGCCCTCTCAGAAACGGACTTTACGGAAGACCTGAAGAAATTCGACGTGCCGACGCTGTTCCTTCACGGAGACGACGACCAGATTGTCCCTCTCGAACTCTCGTCGAAGAGAGCTTCAAAACTTGTTCCGAACGCAAGCCTGAAAATTTATCCCGGCGCACCGCACGGTCTGCCAGAGACTATGGTCGACGAAGTGAATGCCGATATCCTGGCGTTTATCGAAGGCTGACGGTCGAATCCTGCCGCTCTCTGAACGCGGCCGACTTGCCGCGTTCAGCAGCCTCTCTAGGCCCGCAAAGAAATCTAGTTCACAAGACGAGCCCCCGTGTCCGACCAAGCTATCGCTGCAGCCGCCCGGTCCTGCCTCCACCGGTCTCGAGCAGAAAGCATGCGAGAGCAATCGCCAATACGACTGACGCGACGCTGACCGAGCCTACCTCCCGGAACTGAATCGCATGTAGTCCACCGCCTTGACCGAGCCGTATTAGTGCACCGCCGACCACAGCAGAAATGACGGCGTTCGTTGCGAATACCAACAAATTCATAATTCCAGTCGCAGTACCCGCCACGCTCGCAGAATTCACTTCCTTTATAATCGTGTAAGGCAACATCACCGCTCCCGATACAATCCCGAAGATTAGACTGAGCCATATGCAGTCGGCTAAACTCACAGGGCCGTACAGCACTGCAATTTCGGCGGCAAGCAACACGCAGCCGCCTATTATGATGACTGGCTTGCGGCGCCTGAGCCGGTCGGAAATCCAGCCGAGCAACGGGCAACCGATCACCCATCCGAATAGAACTAGCGATGCACTCAGAACGGCGCGATCGTAACCAATACCCAGTCCTTGCGTAAAAAACGCAACGCGCCAAATCATGTCGCCTACCGTGGTTGGTACGAAGAGAAGTCCCGCGCACAGCCCACACAACCACGACTGCGGATTCCTAAACACAATGCGATAGCCATCGAACCCTGAAGCCGTTTCCACCTGCCCGGCGACCGGATCGCGCTCAGGAGTATCTACATACACTTTCGGCTGAGGGATGAGCAACATCCCTGCCGCGAGCACGCAAAGCACAATGGCGAGTCCGAAGCAGATCCGCTGCCAGGGCACGTTTTCGGCGTGAACCAGATGTGCGACCGCAAACTGTCCCGCCGAGCCGCCGAACATGCCGAATGCCTGAGCGATCCCAACCGCGGAGGCGAGTCGTTCCGCAGGCAGGCTCTTCGTCGCAACACAAACAGCGCCGGTGAACGCGAACGCCGCGCCCGCGCCCTGTAGCAGTCTGCCGGCCGACGCAAGACTATGTAAGCCAGTACCAAATAGCAAACAGCCCACCGCGAGTATCAACATGCCTGCGATCACTGGGCCGCGTACGCCAAAGCGGTCGAGAATGCCACCAGCCACTACGCTCATGAGCCAATAGGTGTAATAGTAGCTTCCGATAAGCGCATCGACCGCAGCCGTCGCTATACCGAAGCTTTTGCTCAACTCCCGGCCTATAACTCCCGGCGCCGAACGTGCTGCATACTGGCAGAAATGGAAAAGCGCACAAAAGCTGAATGTCGCAGAGCCATGCTTAGCGCCGTCCTGCCACTTGTTCGATCTTGCGCAATATCATTCGTATTCACTCCATATCCATGTTTAATGTTTGTTATAAAACGATTTATTAAGTCCGGAGTGAAGAAATGGTGTGCGACGTGGATCGTCGGCCCCATCAGTGCATCGCAGATTCCGCCTGTTTTTTGATAGGTTTCGCATCGTGGCCTGTCGAGTTGCTACTCCGCTGGAACAGGAATATCGAAACCGTTCAAGGTAACGGAGACGAAGCAGTAATGTCCCACGAGATAAATTAGTTCGTTTATGCCACGCTGCCCGAACAATTCGATGGCGCGCCGATACGTATCTTCGGGCAATCTGCGGCCTGCGCTCAACACGTGCGCCACGTCATAAGCAACCCCCTCATCATCGACCATGCCTTCCGGCCGGCTTCCGGAGACGACCGTAGAGACGAACTGATCACTCAAACCGCATTTTCTTGCCACTGCGCCGTGCGCGTATAGCTCATACCCTGCGTCGAAGTGCGCCCCTACGACGAGAATCACAATCTGGCGAACCCGATCCGACACGATAGCAAAACGTGTCATCGCTTTCGTGGTGTTCCAGATCGCTGCCCCGACCGTCGGTTCGTGCAGCCATGCGTTCCACGGGCCCACGATGGCGCCGTCCGCCCTCATAGTCGTAAACAGGTTGTATTTCGCGTTGATGCCGGCTTTCATGTCATCGTACAGAGGACATTGTTCAGCGGTTAGGTCTTGAGGAGCAATCGGAGGCAGGCGCATGAGAGCGACTCCAACGTTAGAGGGGCAGGGATACATCGGCTGAGACTCCGTCTGATGGCTCGTGTCACGCCTATTGTCCTTGACACGTTAGCGCAGCCGCTCAGTGGCGCCCAGATAATAGATCTGAATTGACCTTATGATGTCCCCCTTTTTTACCGCTAAAAACCTTACGACACCAATTTCTCTGACACATGTAACCATCCAAAACCGGACTATTTTTCACGTCAGCCATCATGCATGCCTCCACGCTTGTGCGCCGGTTCAGAACGATTCATAACGTTTAGGCAGCTTTAAAAGATACGCTAGCTTAATCTCTATCAAAGCTCGACATGTGTCGCTAGCCGCCGTGGCATTGTTATCTCGCGGCGACATGAGCTTGCGCCGTCACTAATTGCTGCAGTCACTCCGTCGCAGCGCGGCAATTCGACCAACCGCTGCGGCGCGGCGCAGTGCAACAAGAGGGACCACGTATGAACACCATGCGTCATGGACGGGATCTGGCCGCCAGCTTGCTCATGGCGATTATCTGGGTCGTCGTTTTACATCCTCTCCATGCTAGGGCCGGTGCGCCACAGGTTCGCACGCAAGGCCCCGGCTTCTATCGCGTGATGCTTGGTGAGTTCGAAGTCACATCCCTGCTTGATGGAACGCACCCGTTTCCTGTGGACACGGTAATGACTGATGTCTCGAAAGACGAGGTCGCGAAAGATCTGGCGCGAGACGATCTCGCCTTGCCGATTCAAGGCTCCATCAATGCATTCCTGATCAATACCGGTTCCAAGCTCATTCTGATCGATACAGGTGCAGGAATCTTGTACGGTGACTGCTGCGGCCATCTGATGGCCAACCTGCGTGCGGCTGGATATCAGCCTGAACAGGTCGATGAGGTTCTGCTTACCCACTTGCACAAGGATCACGTCGGCGGGGCCGTTACCGAGGGCAAGATGGCATTTCCCAACGCGGTGCTTCGAGTGTCACAGAGCGACGCTGACTACTGGTTCGATCCTGCCAGCAAGGCCAAGGCCCCAGGCTTTCTGAGTTCGTTTTTCGATAGCGCAATCTCGTCGGTAGCGCCTTATCAACGGGCCGGCCGCTTCAAGACCTTCACCGGTAACGAGGAACTGGAGCCGGGCATCTGGGCGCTCGCTACGCCCGGCCATACACCGGGTCATACAAGCTATGTGATACAGAGCGGGACACAGACCTTGCTGGTGTGGGGCGACATCATCCATGTTGCGTCAATTCAATTGCAAAATCCGTCGGCTTCGGTCGAATACGATACCGATGCACGAGCTGCCCAGCGCTCGCGGCGCGCGATGTTACAGCTGGCGGCATCGAAGCACCTGCTTGTTGGGGCCGAGCATATTTCCTTCCCTGGGATCGGACATATCAGAGCCAGTGCAGACACGTATGAATGGATTCCGGTGAACTATGACGGTGATCCCGGAAAACATTAGACAGACTGCTCACAAGCGGTTCGCACTTCCAGAGTTAATCTAACTAGCGGCGTTTCCACCCGAAATGCTGACGCCATACAGCCAGCGAGAGAAAGCATGACCTCGACTACCCTCCCAATCGTCAGTCACACCCGCCGCGCGAACGGCATTCGCCAGCATTACCTCGATTCCGGCGCTGGACCGGTCGTCGTATTGCTGCACGGTTTTCCCGAAACCAGCTTCGCATGGCGTTTCCAGATTCCAGCTCTGGCATCGAAATTTCGCGTAATCGCGCCGGACCTGCGCGGTTACGGCGAAACGGATAAGCCGGCAAGTGGCTACGACAAGCGCAATATGGCGCAGGATCTGATCTCCTTGCTCGACGAACTTGGAATCGACAAGATCGCGCTCGTGGGACATGACCGCGGTGCGCGCGTAGCCACGCGGTTCGCCAAAGATCACCCGGACCGCCTCG
>JBEKNG010000450.1:0-5333 GCA_049523075.1 Paraburkholderia sp. | reverse complement strand
GGGAAGCGGGGCTTCGTGCAGCCTTTGGCGAACGTATAACCCGACTGGAGCAATCAGAAGGCCGATCAGGAACGGAACGCGCCAGCCCCACGCGGCGAGAGCGCCCGGCGACATCGTGCTGGTGAGCAGCACGCCCAGGCTCGCACCCAGCAAGGCGGCCGCGCCCTGGCTAGTGAACTGCCAACTGAGCAGAAGGCCGCGACGCGACACGGGCGCGGCCTCCAGCACGAAACTCGCGGCAACGCCGAAGTCGCCACCGACTGCAAAGCCCTGCAGCGATCGACCGACGATAACAATCAGCGGAGCAGCGAACCCTATGGTGGCAAACGACGGGCTTAGGCCGAGCGCAGCGGTCCCGATGGCCGTCATCCAGCAGGCCGTCACCATCGCTGCACGGCGACCAACGCGGTCTGCATAAGCGCCGATCATCATCGCACCAAGCGGGCGCATGAAAAAACCGACGCCAAATGTGCCGACTGCCAATAGCAACGAGGTCATCGGATCCTTCGCGGGGAAGAACTGCTCCCCGATCATGACCGCGAAGAATCCGTAAACGGTGAAATCGAATATTTCAATACCAGTCGCGAGCGACGCTGCGACTACGGCTTTGAGAACTTCACGGCGATTGTTGTGATTGCCGTCTAGCTGGTCGCATTGCGCGACGTGAGTCTTAAGCATTCTTTTGCAGGTTGGTCAATATTGGCGCGTGAGCTTCGTGTGGCAAAGCCATGTTCACTGCATGATGCATTTCAACATAACACGTTTGCCCAAAATACCTCTGCGAGTGGATCGTCTTTGTTCTCAGGACACAACACGCTCCCGGTTTTTGGGGCACCACGCTCATTTTTCCCTCTTCGCCAGAAGGCTTACCCATGAATATCGATGCGATCGGGAAATTTCTTCGCGAGGCCCACACCGGCAATGGCCCCCGTCCTCTTCGGGTGCACAGCGTTGCCGGTTAGTCGGTGCCCGATCTTAAAACCGGTCGATCATCCCGAACTGCACGCCTCGAATGGGCGCACCAGGATAAGCAGGCGGGAGCCCGGTCACGTCGACACCGCGCAGCGTGAATTCGGCGTTGCCGTGATTGCGCAGGATGCCAGCGCTCGCGTACAGCATGAGCCTTGTCGAGAGGTCATATTCACATGCAGCGCTGAACTGGTCGGCATTGTTGTCACCGCCCGAGCGGTCCCGCATATAGGTGTATCCCAACGAAGCGCGGAAGTGCGTCGAGATTGCGTAGCGCGCCGACACCGACATGCCGTCATCGTGATAACGCGGCGATCCGCCGTCGCCGTTGAAGAACGACACGAACGCGGTCGTCTTGCCAACCTCGTACGACACGCCGCCGAGATTCGCGCGCAGCCCTGTATCCCCCGAGGTCTGCTGATGAGCGTACGAAATGTGGAATGGGCCGTTGCGGTAATCGAACGTCTCGTAGTTGCCGGATAGACCGTTGCCGTTGCCGCTTTGGGGCAATGCCACCATCAAGGTCGTCGTGAAGCCGTGCAGATCGGGCGACAGATACGCGAGGCCATTGTTCGTGTACGGCGTGATCTTCGACAGGTTGTTCAGACCGGATGCGATCGTGCCCGCGCCGAATGCATCGAGTTGTCCCTTGAATGGAATGTAGATCGGCGAGTACTGGCGGCCGACCCGCACTTCGCCCCACGGTGCCCCGACACCGACCCATGCCTGGCGGTTGAACAGGGTGCCGGCCGTCGCAAGCGCGCCGTTGCCCGAGTTAAAACCGTTCTCGAGGTCGAACAGGATGCGCGTATCGGAATCGATCTGTTCCTCGCCACGCAAGCCGATCCGCGATCCGCGATAGGCGCCAGAGTCCAGCCGTGGTGTCCAGGAAGAACCCGGGTTGGTGATTTCGATGCTGGTATCGATCAGGCCATACAGTGTCACCGAACCTTGCGCACGGGCGCACTGAGCGCTCGCGCCCAGTGCGAACAGAACGGAAACCGCGCAGACCGCTCGCTTGCGCACGCGGCTCAGCGCCTGTCGGGCAATGCATAGGCAATGATGTAGTCGCCCAGTTTCGTGCCAAACGAGCCATGGCCACCGGCGGCAATCACTACGTACTGCTTGCCGTTGACCTCATAGCTCATCGGCGTTGCCTGACCGCCCGCGGGCAAGCGCGCCTGCCACAATTGCTCGCCCGTGTTGGTGCTGAAAGCACGGATATAGTTGTCCGCGGTTGCGCCGATAAAGAACACGTCGCCTGCGGTTGTCATGGGGCCACCGAGCATCGGCATCCCCATCTTGAACGGAAGCGGGAGCGGTGAGCTGTCGCGCACGGTGCCGATGCGCTTCTTCCAGACAATCTGGTTGGTCTTCAGGTCGATCGCCGAGACGTAACCCCAGGCTGGCTGCTTGCACGGTAAGCCAAGCGGCGACAGGAACGCGTTCAGCGTCACGCCAAAGGGTACGCCGTACTGCGGCTGAATACCGGCTTCGGTGCCGGTGCCGCCTTTATCGCTTGCGGCCGGCTCCAGCGGATTGCCCGGACCACGCGGAATCAGCCTTGATACGAAGGGCAACGCAATCGGATTGGCGATCGCGATCTGACGATCGGTATCGACAGCCATGCCGCCCCACTCGAACATACCGAGGTTGCCCGGGAACACCAGCGTGCCTTTCACCGACGGCGGCGTGAACGTGCCGTCATAGTTCAGGCGTTGGAACATCACGCGACACACCATCTGATCGAACATCGTTGCGCCCCACATATCGGCGCCCGTCAGTTTCTGGCTCGGCCGGAACGTCAACTCGGAGAATGGCTGGGTGGGCGATACGTGATCGCCCGGTGCCGCTCCTTGAGGGACCGGCTGTTCCGGAGCGGGGACGACCAGCGCACCAGTGCGGCGATCGAGGACAAAGATGTTTCCTGTCTTCGCGGGTGCATAGACCACGGGCACGACATTGCCCGATTTGTCGGTGATGTCGGCAAGCGTGGGCTGGGCTGGCAAGTCCATGTCCCACAGGTCGTGATGCACGGTCTGGTAGAACCAGGCCAGCTTTCCGGTCGATGCGTGCAGCGCTAGCAGTCCGCTTGCGAAGCGCTCCTGCTCAGGCGTACGGTAGCCACCCCAGATATCCGGTGTGGTCACGCCCATCGGCAGGTAGACGATATCGAGTTTGGCGTCGTAGACAGCAGGCGCCCATGAATTCGGCGAATTCAGCGTGTAATGTTGGCCTTCGGCAGGAAGGGCGTTCGGATCCTTGTTGCCCGGATCAAATGCCCAAAGCAGCTTACCGGTGTTGACGTCGAAGCCGCGGATTACGCCGGAAGGCTCGTGGCTCGAATAGTTGTCGGTTACCGCACCAGCAACGATGATGACCTTGTCGGTGATGACCGGCGGGGACGTGGGTTCATATTGACCGGCCGTGGTCACCGGCTGACCATGCTGCAGATCGAGGTCGCCATTGTTGCCGAAATCCGCGCAGCGTTGACCCGTTTGCGCATCCAGTGCGAACAGGTGGCCGTTGTTGACCGGCAGATACACGCGGCGCGTGCAGAGGGCGGGCACGGCCGCTGAGGCGGTCATTTGACCATTGTCACCCGTGCTTGCAGCGGTCGGGGCTTGCGAGTCGTGGTATGAGACACCACGACACGTCACGTGCTGGAAGCTCGGATCCGTTTTCAGACCGGGATCGAATTTCCACGCCAGCTTGCCCGTCGCAGCATCCAGCGCGAACAGTATCTGGTGCGGCGAACACAGGTAGAGCATGTTGCCAACCTTGATTGGCGTGACTTCGTTAGTCGTCTCAACCGGGTCGGTCGCGCGCTTCGTGTCGCCGGTACGAAACGTCCAGGCGACCTGCAGGTTCTTCACGTTGTCCGCGGTGATCTGCGTCAGCGGCGAGTAGCGCGTGCCGTGCTGGGTGCGGCCGTAGGCAGGCCAATCGCCATCCGTTCCGGTCGCGGCCGGAGGCGCCGATGCCTCGCTGGCGCTTAGGGTCCCGTTGATTTCCTGCGGATCGTTGAAGGACGCGTACACGAGCACAACGCCGCTGAGAATCAGTGTGCCGCCCAATGCCAGCGCCACCGGTTTTCCGGGGCCATCAAGGGTGCGGTAAACAAACGGCAGCAGCAGCCAGATGCCAAACACAACCAGGACATCGAGTCGTGGCGCCAAGGCCCAGAAGTCGAAGCCGGCTTCCCACACTCCCCACACGATGGTACACAGCAGCAGTAGCGCGTAGAGGCCAAGCGCGATCGCTTTACGGCGGTAAAGGAGGGCAGCCGTCACCAGCATGACGACGCCGGCCACGACATAGTACGGTGACCCGCCGATCGCCGTCAGCCAGGCTCCTCCGATCAGCAGATACAGGCCGGCCAGCAAGGCGAAGAGAACACTAAGGAGACGGGTGATGTCCAATGATGCACGCTTCTGCATGATGTCGACCTCTTGGATTTCTATTAGGACGAGACTTCCGGGGAGCAACCGGAACGAGTGCAACGAGTTCTCATCGGTGCTCGTTTGAGAACCGCGATCCGCGACGCATAGCGCCGTCGTTGGCGATTGCACTTTTCGGGCCTGCCCGGTCACTGTATGCGACGGGGCAGCGGATTGCTAACTAGAACTTAGAACGCTGTTGCGCATACGGGCGAGTGCCGCCGTGTCGGGCAGATCATTCGTCGGAACATATTACAGTCGAATGTAGAAGTAGGCGTGTCCATTCTGCGCGTCGGCCAGCGCGTTGCCTTCGCTGCCTGCCAGCGCGTCGCACGAGCTTACCGCGTGTCAGGTACGCGCCCTGCTTATCGTTTCGACGGAAGTTCGCCCGGCGCTCCCAAATCTCCGAATCTCAAAAGCACCGACTGGCAGGCGCCAGCCCGCTCTGCACAAGGACTTGTCCATGACTCCAAGCACTTCGACCTATCCATCAAGATTCGCCAGGGCGGTCTTCGATCTGCTCAACCCGATCCCGTACGGCCTGTTCGTCGGCACACTGATTTTCGACGTCACCTACGCGGCCACCGGCAATGTGTTCTGGGGAAAGGGCGCGGCATGGCTCGTCACCACAGGACTGTTTTTTGCCATCATTCCGCGCGTGATCAATCTTTGTCACGTATGGCTCTTTTCGCGCAATCAGGTAGCGCGCATAGAAAGAATTGACTTCTGGTTGAACCTGGTGGGCATCGTCGCGGCGATCGTCAATGCCTTCGTTCATAGCCGGGACGCTTATGGGATGGTTCCACAGAATGTCATTCTGTCGGTGATTACCGTGGCGTTGCTGAGTATTGGACAATTCGCGCTTGCATTCGCCAGCTTTGATTTCAAGGGGGCGGCTCTTGAATAGATCCATTTTGAGCAGTG
>JBEKNG010000449.1:0-5333 GCA_049523075.1 Paraburkholderia sp. | reverse complement strand
GAATGGATGCATCGAAGCATGCCAAATGTACAGTGTTTCACGCCACCCAGAGGGGCTGACTTCTTTTGTATTTGTTGTCGCGCGGACTGACATCACCCGGTAGATATTGCAAGGACTCGATCGGTTGAAATTCCTAGTCATCGTGCAGGCTGCGTCCATCCAAACTAAAAGTATGGGTTGTGCGACAGCGTCCCTTTGATCAACGATGGATTCCGCGCAGCGCACGTGTGACCTCGTCGGATCCGCTAGCCCGTTCGTCTTGCATTGCGGGGGCCGTAATTGGACGGCAGGGCGCATTCGAATTTCCCGTTAGCAGCCATCTTGCCCCTTTCCAGTCGCTCGGACGACAGCCGTGAGCGGCGTCTTTTTGATCAACGGATAGGGGTAGGAAACGGCGAGCCCCGTCTCCTCCCTCCGAACCTGGTGCGCAGTTTTCGCGACGAGCTCTCCAGTCAGTTGTGTCCACATCGGGATTGGCGGCCCAATCGAAGGGCCTCGGACGTCGTGAACTGCCCAAGATTAGCGAAGAAGGCGTTCGGCCGTCGCGTGTGATCGCGAAGGCATCGACCCTGGGCCGGACGATGAAGCTGTCGGCGCAGGATCGCTCGCACACGGCGACGAACAAAGCCGTCGACGGGCGAGAAGGTATGCCGATGGGCATGCTGGAAATAGCCGAACCAACCACGCAGGCGTGGATCGATCGAGGCAATGATGTCCTGGATCGAGTGCTCCTGTTACGCGTGGTTAGCGCGCAGACTTTATCGCGCAGTCCCATCAGGCTCTTGCTGTGCATCCAACGTTGACTCTCTTCGAGCCGTTAATCCAGAAACTCAAACCCATGGCCCTCCAGCCGGCAATCCCCAAACGTGGGTTTTGTCGGGATGCAGTGTCAGACCGTTCTACGGCTGGAACTCTTGTTCTGCGCGGGTCTAGCGAAGTGGCCGGCCGCTCGGACTGCACCACCGGGTCGACTTGATGTGCGCGAGCGGTACGCACGCGAGTTCGAGGCCGCCGAACTTGCAATGAACGCCGTGCCGCTGCGCTGCGATTCGCCCCCGCGGATATCCCAATCACGCAGCACTTGCGTAAGCGCGTATAGCCAGGCGCCTGGTATCAGGCGGGAAGACGCACCACGTCCCGTCTTCGTGCCGGAAGAAGAAAAGGGTAACCGAACCTCCCGACCGCAGGACCTCAACGCATACATAGCGCTGGTTAGCGCGTGTGCGACTGAATCGGGTTACGCGAATCGGTGTCGTCAGCGTTGGCGCCAGCCATTTTTCAACCAGCAAACGCAAGGACTTTTCTGCGTTCATCCGTTTCTCCTTCAACCTCGTTCCCGTTGGTTCAGCCGCACGCTCTTGCGCTCGTCAGGACAAAACTGCGGTCACAACGAGCTTTGTCATTCCGTGTGATGGATACTGAATGCAACCCGACGAAGCAACGGTGACCACCCCTGCAGTTTTGCCTGCGAATTTCTAAGCCGGCGATTGCAACACATCTGTATCGATCTACATTTGTTTGTACTACTATATGTTTAATCGCCGCGGTACTGCAGTTGAGAACGAACCGAACCTGAAGCGGGCGTACCGGCCCCCGTCCGTTCTCAGCTAAACCTGGTTCAATAATGGTTCGCCATCGCGCAGCCTGCGGCAGTTCTCGACGATCACGCCGATACTCCGCTCGAGCGTTTGCGGCGTAAGCCACGCGATATGCGGTGTGGCGATCACATTCGGCAGCGACAACAAAGGATTGTCAGCACCGGTAGGCTCCGACGCAAAGACATCAAGCCCAGCAGCAGACACCCGGCCCGATTGCAAGGCATCGAAAAGCGCGCCTTCGTTGACCAGTTCGCCGCGTGCGGTATTGATCAGCACAGCGCCCGGCCTCATGGAGCGCAGCGCGTCGGCGTCAAGCAGGCCACGAGTGTCGGACGTGAGCGGAATGTGCAGTGAGACGATGTCTGCCTGCGCGAGTAACGCCTGCAGCGACGCGAGGTGCCGCGCGGCGGCCTCCGGTGCGGGGTGACGCGCGTAATAGACCACCTGGGCACCAAGCGCCACCAGCGCAGCCGTTAGTCTGCGCGGAATTTCTCCGTAGCCGACAAACCCCACGGTGCGGCCGCACAGTTCGCCCACCGTGTCGTACGTGTCAGGCGGCAGGGTCCATCCACTGCCCTGGCGGCACGCGCTGTCGAGGTAGACGACCCGCCGCAGCGCGGCCAGCATCAATGCCAGCGTATGCTCGGCGACGGCCTGACTATTGGTACCGGGCATATTCGCCACGGCGACGCCACGCGACTTTGCCGCGTCGACGTCGATCGTGTTGGTGCCCACACCGATTTTCTGCACAAGCTTGAGCCTGGGCGCCGCGTCGAGCATGTCGGCGGTAACCGGTGTCAGTACGTGCAGCAGCACGTCCGCGCTCTCGAGTTCGCGTCGAATCGCGCCGACGTCTTTCTCGTCGACGACCACGATGTCGAGCCACTCAGGCGCACGCGCGCGTAGCCGCTCGCGAAAGCCGGAGCTTGCACGGTACTGAAGCACCGCTTTCATGCAGGACTCCGCAGCGGTAACGCCGACCAGCCTGCGAAACTCGCACTGCTACCGATCTGCTCTTCGATGCGCAGGCCTTCGTTCCACTTCGCCATCCGTTCGGAACGTGCGAACGAGCCGACCTTCAACTGTCCGGTGTTCCAGCCCGTCGCGAGATGAGCGATCGTCGTGTCCTCGGTCTCGCCTGAGCGTGCCGATACGACCATGCCCCACCCGAGTTTCTTCGCCGCTTCCATCGTGCGGCGCGTTTCTGTGATCGTGCCCGCCTGATTCGGTTTGAGGAGCACCGCGTTGCATTGCCCGGCTACCGCGGCGGCGTTGACGCGATCCGCATTGGTGACCAGAAAATCGTCTCCGATCACCTGCACGCTGTCGCCAACCGCGGCGGTGAAGGCGCGCATGCCTTCGGGATCATCCTCGCCAACCGGATCTTCCACCGATACGATCGGATAGCGCCTGAGCCATTCGTACATCACTTCCAGCCATTCGCCCGTATCGAATTCACGGTTCTCGACTGCCAGCTTGTAACGCCCATTACGCCCGAATTCCGATGCCGCGATATCCAGCGAGATCGCAACCTGATCGTGGCGATAGCCCGCGCGCTCGATCGCCCGCGTCAGCAACTCGAGCGGCTCTTCGTTCGACGTGAAATCCGGCCACCATCCACCCTCGTCCGCCACCCCTGCGCGCCGGCCCAGGGACTCCATCAGATCGCCCGCAGCGCGATAGACGTCCGACACCATGCATAGTGCTTCGTCGAAGCTCTGCGCGCCGAGCGGCATCACGAGAAAATCCTGAATGTCGATGCGGCGCCCGGCGTGCGCGCCGCCACCAAAAATCTGAATTTCCGGCAACGGCATGCGCACCGGCTGGCCGCCGGCGAGATATCGCCACAACGGCACGCCGGCCGCCGCCGCAGCCGCGTTGAGCACCGCCATCGAGGTGGCGATCGTCGCGTTGCCGCCGAGATGCGACTTGTTCGGTGTGCCGTCGAGCGCGATCAGACGCGCGTCCACGGCTTCCTGGTCGAGCCCGTCCATGCCAATCAGCGCCGGTGCGATGATTTCGCTGACGTTCTGCAGTGCGCGTTGCACGCCGAAGCCGGCAAACGCGCTGCCACCGTCGCGCAGGTCGATCGCCTCGTTGCTGCCGCGCGATGCGCCGGCCGGTGCGATGCCGCGCCCCCATACGCCGTTCGCGAGTTCGACGTCGACCTCAACGGTCGGTCTGCCGCGCGAGTCCCAGATCCGGCGGCCAGTGATTTTCCTGATACCTGTGTTCATGTTAGTTCCTTGTTCCAGCGATGTCGGATGGCGTCGAGTGTCTTCGGCGGATCGACGATAAAAGGCTTGGTGAAGCTGCGCACGCGCGCATGGTCTTCAGGTGACTTCAGATATTCGACGGGCGACTTTCCGTCGACCCGTGCAAGCATGAGCGCCGGCAGCAGACGAGCTGCGCGCGCCTCCACGTCCGCCGGGCTCTCCCACGCGACGCCCGCGAAATACGCGTCGTTGAGTGCGTCGAAACAGGCGAGAAAACGCTCTGTCGCTTCGGGTCGCCACAGACATTTCAGCAGCAGATGGTTGAGGCAAAACGCGACATCGAACGCGGGATCGCCATACCATGCACACTCGGCGTCCAGCAGAACCGGCCCCCCGGAACCGACCAGGATGTTTTTCGGGCTGACGTCCCCGTGAACGAGCGCACGCTTCGTCGCCGCCGTGTCCTCACTCAGCCGGATCAACTCGGCCGCGCAGTCCGGGTTCGCCGCTGCCGTTGCCAGAAGATAGGGTTCGAGGCGCAGCGCGAAAAAACTTGCATCGTTCGCGAAGGTCCGCGCCAGTTCGTCTTTGCCGGCGCTCGCCTGATGGATCGCAGCGAGTCTCGCGCCAAGCTGCCGCGCCGTGACGGTCTCCGCAATTCCGCCAAGCAGTTCGTCTTTCCAGACCCGATAGTTTTCAGGGTTGAGGTAGGCCATTGCGAAAGCACGCGCCGTCTGATCCTCGGCGATAATCTGCGGCACGAAACCGGGAACCAGCGTCGACGCGAATTTCATCCACGCCACCTCGGCCGCGTTGCGCTCCAGCGGCGCCAGCCATTGCGCGGCCACCTTGAGTTGGGCCAGTGCGCGCTTGATACACACCGTGCCGCGGGCGGTGTCCGCGCGTACGATCTGCGACGAAACCCCGCCGGTCAGCGGCGTCAGCCGCGGCACCTCGTCCGCACCGACGAGTCCCATGCGGCGCAGTGATGCAAGCAGGGCCAATGCATCGTCGGCATCCAGTTCAACATCCATTGCATGTCCCACTCAGTACGTGTCTTGTTAGTAATATACCCGATGACGCACACGTGTGCCATACTGTACCGCCCAAGTGTTTACCCTTGGAAATAGTGAGGACTTCCCCCCCTCCACCCAGCCAAACTGCTCGTTGGTCAAGCTGACTGCGATTCTTCAGGTGCAGTTAGCATTCCTCGCTTCTCTTTACAGAAACAAAACCGATGCCGATAATGGGCACACGTGCATCCTACAAAAGCAGGCGTGGATTCCGCTTTTCCCTGAACTGGAGCAAACCATGAAAATCACCCGTTTCAAGCTGGGCGACGTCGTTGCATACGGCGATCTGCGCGACGACGGCACGATCGAGCGCTTATCCGGCTCTCCCTTCGACGGCGAGGTCCACCTGACCGGAACCTACGTAGCGGCCAGCGACGTGAGGTTACTCGCGCCAGTCGAGAATCCGCGGATTTTCGGCGCCGGATTCAACTACGTGTCGCACATCA
>JBEKNG010000448.1:0-5340 GCA_049523075.1 Paraburkholderia sp. | reverse complement strand
CGGTATGGTGATGCAAGTGTTGATTCTCGCCGTGCAAAACACCGTGGAATTCAGGCATATGGGTGTCGCCACATCGGGCGCCACGCTGTTCCGCTCCATTGGCGGCTCGGTGGGTGTCGCGGGATTCGGCGCGGTATTTTCGAACGGCCTCGCGGCTCGCCTGCAAGCGTTGATTCCACCCGACACCGAGTTGCCGCACTCACTCGGCCCAACAGCCATCCGCCAGTTGCCCGCGGCACTGCACGACGAGTATTTGCAGGCTTTTTCCGGTGCGTTGCACACGGTTTATCTATCGGCCTCATGCGTGGTCGTGTTGGCGTTCGCGCTTGCCTGGTTGCTCAAGGATCATCCGCTGCGCAAGCATTGAGTGCTGCGATGTGCGAGGGCGCATGCCATCCTGGCCGGCCTCGCTAAGCGCTTCATCCGATCACACTCTTGCCGGTCCCGCGCTGCCGGCAGATGAAAAAAGTCCCGCGTTCGTTCGTTCTGCAGACGTGTTCAGCAATTCTCGCCGCCAGTATGTGTGGTACCGCACGCGCGGTAAGTACGAACGTCGATTGACGTCCACCCCGAAAGCTCACATATTGTTCATAATGGCGCCGTCACTTTGGTGTGGCGAGCGCTGAACTCCAGCGCATGTGGATCGTGATTCACGCAGCGACTGCGCGCTGCCTCGACCGCGATCTGGAGCATGCGGTATCGGCATAGCCTATCGCAGGTGGGTCACAGCATGTCCGCCCAAAACACTCCCGGCCAAAGTTTTCCCGCGTCGTGCAAACGTTGCGGTGGTACGTTGTATCAGCACGCCGATCTGTGTCCGTATTGTGGCGCGTCTCATCCACTCGCAACGCCCGCCCATGCCAGCTTCGCGGGTGCGGACGGCCCGCTGCGGCGTCCGCGGCAGGCAGACACCCCGCCAGAGCCGGCCACGCCGCATCTCGCTTCACCGGACACACCCGTTCCTACGCTCATTCACCTGCCGGTGGAGGCTCCTGCGGGTTCGCGCTGGATCATCACGCGCGGACTGATCGCGCTTGGCGTTGCCATACTAGGTTATGGCGGATATCTGCTACTGGGCGATCTCTACACGGACACGCCCGTTCACGTTGAGCAGGACACCAAATCAACGGCCGGTTCCATTGCACCGTACGCGCCAAATCAGACAGCGAATACGCCTGCCACCACGGCTGCCGTCAATCCACCCGCGATGCCTACTCCGGCGGTGGTCAAGCCAGTCGTCGTTCCGCACTATCGCGATCTGCCCGAAAGCCTGCGCGCAGCGCACGCGCGTGCGGACGCCCATGACCTGTCGGGCGCACAAGCCGCGGTCAGCGCGGCGATCGCGATGGAACCCGGCAATGCCGATGCGCGAGCGGTCCAAAGCGAACTGACGCCGCTCGAGCAGCGCCGCGACGCCGCGCTGCAAACGGCGAACGTGTGCATCAAAGACCACTTGTGGAACTGCGTGGAGCACAGCGCCAGCGACGCACTCGCGATCGATAACGGCAGCGCCGAAGCGAAGTCGCTGCTGCAACAGGCGATCGTCCAGACCGGTTGGGCGCCGCTCGGCGGTCACGGCACGCCGCCCCCGAAAGTCGCTCAGGTCCCTCAGCCCCCACAGTCCGCTCCGGTCACTCAGGTTGCGCCCGGCGCCCCGGCCGCCCCTGCCACAAGCAGCGTTGACGCACAGCTACGCGCCATCGCGCAGTCCGGCTGGCGAAATTCGCCGGCGTCGTCGGCGGCGGCACCAGCTCATTGAGCGGGCCGCTAAGCAGATAGCAAATAGCACACGTCTGACCTCAAGTTTTAGGCAGCTCGCAAGACGCAATACCTGGAAGTTGCAGAACCGACTCACCGATGCGTCGTCGCGGCTCGCCGCGACGACGCCTGTTCAAACCAGGATTCAAACCAGACCAATAGGTGGAACGACCATGCTCAAGATAATTCTGGCGGGGTGGCTCGGGCTGATGCTGGCGTCTTCGATCGCGCTTGCCGACAATGCGCACTACAAGATCGTCACCGGCCCCGAACGCGGCACCTATATTCAGATCGGCGCGGATCTGGCGAAATGGGTGGCGGAGCCGGTCGGCATCGACCTCGAAGTCATGCCTTCAAAGGGATCGGCGGAAAATGTCCAACGCATGCGTTTTGAGTCAGGAGTCAAGCTCGCGCTCGTACAGTCGGATGTCTATCAGGCCTATGTCGACATGGCCAACGCCGGCAATACCGATGCCGGCCAGGCGATCCGGCCCTTGCGGCTCATCATGCCGCTCTACGATGAGGAGATCAATTTCGTCGTGCGCGCCGACTCGCCGATCAAGACCATCAACGAGATCAAGGACAAGAACATCAGCGTCGGGCTGCTCGGCAGCGGCACCGCGCAGTCCGCCAACACCATTTATCACCTGATGTTCGGTCAGCCGATTGCCGATCAGAACGCCCAGCACCTCAGCAACGAAGATGCGCTCGCCGCACTGATCGTCAAGAAGATCGATGTGGCGGTGATCGTGGTTGGCCAGCCCGCGAAGCTCTTTACCGACATGAACCCGGAGTTACTGCAGCAGCTCCGCCTGTTGCGGGTCGATCCCAATGCGCCCGAAACGGGGCGCGCGAAACAGACCTATTTTCCGGCCATCATTCACACGGCCAGCTATCCGAACTGGTTGAAGGAGGACGTGCCAACGTTCACCGTGAAGGCCTTTCTCGTCACCTACGATTACGGGCTGCGCGACACAGTCGTCAATCTTGATCGCTTCGCCGAGTCGCTGTGTACGAACTTCGATAACCTGCAGGAACACGGTCATCCGAAGTGGAAGCAGGTGAAGATGGAATTACCGAGTCTCGGCAAAGGCTGGCAATACTATGCGCCGGTGGAAAAGCAACTGCGGGCCTGCGTCGCCCGGCGTGAGGCAGGCATGACCACCGCAACGCCGGCGCAAACCGCGGACAAGGCGCCTGTGAAGTCGAATTGCACGGATGAGGCAAGGGTGTTGATGCTGTGTAAATGAGTCCTCGCGCGAGCGCAGCATGTGGCGCTCGCCTGTCGTGCCCGGTGTCTTCGGAACCCGTAGGGACGCCGGCTCAAACCGACACCTGCGCAAGGTCCATCGCGCGCTGCAATGCTTCGTAGGCTTTTGGCCGGTTGCACTGCGAAACGTTGAAACGCAGGAACCCCGCCGCCGATTGCGCGGCGCTGAACACATTGCCCGGCGCCAGCACCACGTTCTCCGCCAGCGCATGCCGGGCGATGTCCGCCGCATCCAGCTCAGCGGGCAAACGTGCCCAGACAAAAAGGCCGGCGCGCGGCCGGGTCCATATTTCGAGTCCCGCTTGCGTCAGGCGCCGGATGGTTTCGCCCATCGCGTCGGCCAGTTTCGCGCGCAGGCCTTCGAGATGCCGCCGGTACGTGCCGTCCACCAGCAGGCGGTGCACCACGCTCGCTGCCAGTTGACCGTTGCCGAACGACGTCGCGAGCTTCAGGTCGATCAGCGGTTCGATCCAGTCGGCGCGTGCCGCGATGAAGCCACAGCGCACCGCCGCCGAGAGCGTCTTCGAAAAGCTGCCGATCGATACCACCCGTGCGAGCCCATCGAAAGCGGCCAGGCGCGGCGCGGCTTCGTCTTCGAAGTCGGCGAAGATATCGTCCTCGACGATCAGCAGGTCATGCTCGCCGGCCAGCTTCAGCAGGCGATGCGCAACCGCCGGCGCCAATGTCGCGCCGGTCGGGTTGTGAATGGCCGAGTTGGTCACATAGAGGCGTGGGCGGTGCTCCACCAGCGCCCGCTCGAACCTCGCCAGATCCGGCCCGGACGGCGTGTACGGCACGCTGACGATGCGGGCGCGATGGGCGCGCAGCAAGGCCTGAAAGTTGAAGTAGCACGGATCGTCGATCAGCACGGTATCGCCGGGTTCGAGCAGGAAGCGGCAAACGAGATCGAGCGCATGGGTGCCGCCGTCGGTCAGGATGATCTGCTCAGGCGGCGCGTCGACACCATGCTGGGCGAGACGCCACGCGAGTTGCTGGCGTAGCGCGGGCAAGCCTGGCGGCGTAGCGTATTCGGCCAACGCAGCGTGCGGGTCACGCGCCACGGCGCGCAGCACGCGCCGCACGCCGTCTTCCGGTAACCATGAGGCCGGCAGCCAGCCGCAGCCGGGCTTGAGCACCTTCTGCCCTGCTTCGAGCGATTGCCGCGTGAGCCACAGCGGGTCGACCTGACGGTCCAGACGCGGGCCCAGATCGGCCAGTGCAAGCGGCGGCGCATGGCCGGAGACGAAAAACCCCGAGCCGCGCCGCGCAACGATGGCGCCTTCCGCGACCAGCCGGTCATAGGCTTCGACCACCGTCGATTTCGACACGCCGAGCGTCTCCGTCATGACCCGGATCGACGGCACGCGGGCGCCGGGCATGAGCGAGCGGCTCGCGATGCGTTCGCGCAATGCGTCCATCACGACTTCAACGCGGGTGCGCGACGACACATTGTTGCCCGGATTGTCTCTGTTGCTTTCTGCCATCTGTACTGCTCCACGTTCGGTACAGTTTGCACAAATTGTACTGATCCGTAGCTTACACTTTTGGTCGATCAAGAGGATGCTGACGGTTTAATCCCGCAGACGGAAATCTCGATGCAAAAGTCCAAAGACGGCTGGCCCGACCATAGTCGCGCCTCGAGCGGCTGGGTGAGCGGCCTGCTCGGAGTACTGATCTTCAGCGGGTCACTGCCGGCCACGCGCATTGCCGTGCAAGGGCTCGATCCGATCTTCCTGACCGTGGCACGCGCGACGATTGCGGGAACGCTCGGGCTCATCCTGCTGCTCGCGTTTCGTGAGACACGCCCGGCACGG
The DNA here is from genome assembly GCA_049523075.1 of Paraburkholderia sp. Classification (GTDB taxonomy): domain Bacteria; phylum Pseudomonadota; class Gammaproteobacteria; order Burkholderiales; family Burkholderiaceae; genus Paraburkholderia. The sequence goes on along the minus strand of JBEKNG010000448.1, from coordinate 498 downwards.
CGCGATTTGCTGCCCTTGCTGGTCGTCGCGCTTGGCGTAGTGGTCGGCTTTCCGTTGCTGACCGCTCTCGCCTTGCGCCATATCACCTCGGCTCATGCTGTTGTCTTCATCGGCCTGCTGCCGCTGTCCACCGCGATCTTCGGCGTGCTGCGCGGCGGCGAGCGCCCGCAGCCGGCGTTCTGGTTGTTTTCGGCGCTCGGCAGTTGCGCGGTCGTCGCGTTTGCCGTGCGCAACGGGCTGCACGCATCGCCGCTCGGCGACGCCCTGATGCTGGCCGCGATCGTCGTGTGCGGGCTCGGTTATGCGGAAGGTGCCCGGCTGTCGCGGCACCTCGGTGGCTGGCAGGTGATCTCGTGGGCGCTCGTGCTGTCGCTGCCGGTGATGGTGCCGCTCACCTGGTGGGCTTGGCCGGCTTCGTTCGAAGGCGTCAGTCAGGCGGCGCTATGGGGGCTCGCGTACGTGTCGCTCTTCAGCATGCTGATCGGCTTCGTGTTCTGG